>USTJ01000012.1 GCA_900557585.1 uncultured Eubacteriales bacterium | reverse complement strand
AGGCAGTTCCAGTGTCAAGACCTTTGTTGAGCACTGTGCTTGAAATGAGGTCTGGGTTTTCAAGAACAATTTTGTGTGTGGCAGCAGAACCGATTGTTGTAACAACGCCTTCACCAACACGCGCAATGATTGTTTCCTCTCCGGCACCAAAAATTTGCATGTGCATGTTTGAAATTACGGTTACTTTGACCTTTACTTTAAGTTCAATTCCGTCTTTCGCCATTGCGGAAATTTCAGGAGTTTCGATGATTTTTGGAACAACCGAGTTGCGAACCGCTTGATAGACATCTCTTCCTGCAAGGTCGATTGCTTTTGCGGTTTGAACAGACAAATCCATGTTTGCAGAGTGTGCAGAAATAAGTGCTTTCACAACTCTTTCAACATCGCCATTTGCCATATAGTGGGTTTCAAGTTCGTCGATTGTGATGCTTGAAAGCCCTGCTTTTCTTGCGGTTATATAGGTGAGAACAATTTTATTCACATCAACTTTTCGCATTTTCATTCCGATAAGTTTGCTCATTGGAACGTGTGCAGATGAAACAATTGCCCTGAACCACAAGCGAAGTGGAACCAAGCAAAGCACAACAATGATTGCCGCAAGAAGCAATGCTCCAACAACTGAAAGCCCAACAATCCAGCCAACAGACAAACGGCAAAGCATGCTTTCAAAAACATAGAAATTTGTCATATTTATCCTTCCTTATACAATTTTTTCAACAACAATTTTCGAGGCATATACCTTTTTCACGCGGACTCTTGAACCCGCAAAGATATAGTCTTTTGTGGTTGTGACATCATAAACTTTTTCATCAAATTCGGCTTTCCCCGATGGCTTCAAATCGGCAACAACAACGCCAGATTTGCCAAGCAAAAATGAATAGTCTGGATTGCCCTGCTCGGTTGAAGGAACTTTGTTGCCCTTCACAGTCATTGTGGTTTTCACTTTTCTGCGATTTCTTATCAAAACATAAATCATTTTTACAAGTGAGCAAGAAATAGCAATCAAAAAGATGCACCAGAAAATGTAAAAGCCAACTTGCGTTGTTGAGTTGTTGCCAGTAATGCAACGCTCTACAATTGTACCCATTGTCATTAAAATTCCGGCAATTCCTGCTATGCCGAAACTTGGAATGAACACCTCTAAAACAAACAGCAAAATTGACAAAGAAAACAAAACAAAAAATAGCGCATCTGCCTGAGTAAAAAGTGTTACGAATGCATCAAACATTTTGTTTCCCCCTTTTTGCTTTGAAAAAAAAGTTCAAAGTCTTTCACGTACAAAAATATTATATCATATATTCAGCCCATTTTCAATAGTAACTTTTCAAAATTTTATGCACGCAAAAATTGATGTGTTAAAACTACTTTTTCACAATTTTCAAAACAATTTTAATGTAAAAAATCATTGAAAAATAGCACAAAAAAACAGGGCAAATTTTGCTCTGCTAATTGTTATATTTCTATCTTGTTTTTTTGAAAATAATTGAACAAATATTGCTGTACTATGCCAGACATAGTTTCGAATTTTCCTGACAAAAACGCGGATATTTCGGGTCTTGTCATCTCACCTTTATAGAAATATTTTCGGTATACTTTTTCAATCCAAGTGTCAACCGGAAAACACTCTAAACGGTTGAAACCAAACAGCAAAATGCACGACGCAACTTTTGGCCCAACTCCCGGAAGAGAAATCAGCCAATCATTCAATTCTTTGGTGGAAAGTTTTTGCTTTTCTTCTATGTTTGTGTCTTTCAAAATTTTTGCAGTTTGCATCAAAAATTTGTCACGATAGCCCGCACCAAGATTTTTGAAAAATTCTTCTGGCTGTTCTGCCAAAATCTTTGCAGATGGAAAAGCATTATATTTTTGGTTTATTGGCTCCCCCACCATGCCAATTTTTTCTATGATTTTTTGAATGCGTTTAATGTTGTTGTTCTGCGAAACAATAAATTGAAAAATGATTTCTTCTGGCTCGCCTTTTGCAATGCGAATGCCTTTTCCAAATTCTATTGCCTCTTTCAAAATTGGCTCGGCAGAAAGTTTTTGTTTAATCGCGCCATAATCAGTGTCAAGGTCGAAAAACTCAACAAATCTTTTTGGATTGTTCGATTGAATCACAACATTGTCACCATTTTCAAATATATGAGCAAGGTTCTTTCCAGAAATCACATCAAAGCCGTTTTCGGTTTCAAAATAGCGAAACATTTGACCACATGACAAAATTGACTTTGCATCAAAGTCGTCATTTTTTTTGAATATGATTTTGTCATCAACAATTTTATATTCCATATGCATAATATTACACTTTCACGAAAGAAAACACAAGCAGTGCGCAAATTATTTTGACAATTGAGCAAAAATATTGTAACATATGCATGGAGAAAAAATATGCTTTTTGTTTACAATAAATTCAAACTCAGAAAATGGAGAAAATTTTCACCATCAAAAAGACTTGAAATTTTGCAAGCACTTGAAAACAAACTTGCAAAGAAAAACCATCGCGACCCAATTCCCGTTATCGTTCACGAGCGCGCCGATTGGAACTGCTTTGGCATGTTCTCGGTTGTGAATGGTGAAAAGTTGATATATGTTCATCAAAACCTTCTTCTTGACCCAGACCTTCGTTTTCACGCCCTTGAAACAATTATTCATGAAGGCAGACACGCAACACAGTTTGTTGCCGTGACAAAAAAGAATCTTCATTGGTGGAACTTTCGCGAAAAACGTTGGAAAGTGAACTTTGCGGGCTATGTAAACTCAACCGAAGACTCGGTGATGTATAACAACCAAGAAGTTGAGCGTGACGCACAAAGATACACAATCAAAATACTTGAAAAACTTGAATATAAATATCACAACGAAGAAGATTTCTATAAAACCGTGAAACGCAATGTTTATCGCTATGAAAAGGCAGAGCAAGACGCACGCAAAAAATATGGCTTGTTCTATCGCTATAAAATGCGCAAACGCATTGACGACAGAAGCAAGTGGAAATAATCCGTTCCGGCTTGGTAGAGATGTAAAGCAAAAGAAAAGAAGCACTTTCGTGCTTCTTTTCTTTTATGCGATTTTATCAATCTTTAATTCAGTGATTGTAACTTTTTTGTCTTCTGGAATAAGAACTGTTTGTTTGCTTTCATTATAAAGTTTCAAAAGCTCTTGCTTTTCTTTTTCAGAAGCAGTTTTGTTTGCTTTAAAGTTTGAAGACCCGCTTGGAAATGAAAAATATTTGTCATAACTGTCTGCAGATTTTTTGCCCGCAAAGATTCCATCAGTATTTTCACCAACGGTTATGTTTGTGTAATAATCAATTTTATCGCCACTATTTTCAAAATACCAACCGGTAAAAATTGATCCGTCACTATAGTGAACTGAAGGAAGATATCTTACAAGAGAAAGAAGATATCTATCATTATTATAAAAATCATTATATGGCGTACTGCCACCTACGTTTATCGTTCCTCCCATAGTATTACCCATGCATTGAGCAGTAGTATCGCTCCAAGCCATTGATTGCAAATAAACATCAGAATCAATAGAAGAATTCATCCAGCCCCAACGTTTGAAAAAGTCAGAATCAGAAAACCTATCAACAGGTTGATTTGGATCCACCGAACCATCACCACGAATCCAACCAGCAAAATTTCCTTCATCTCCATTTTCAGCATATTCGGCTATAGGCATTGGAAGCAAATAGTAAACATCACCTAATGGTTTGTATGTGGAAAAAGAAAAATTATCACTTGAACCACTAAATATTACATTATCATTAATTAATCTATCAATCATTTCTCTAAGATTATCATCAGACCAAGCGTTGATTGTAAGATGAAATGTACATTGTTCATAATCATTTATCTTATCATCACGTACAAAGCATAAACTAAATGGAACAGATGTATATTCATGATTACTAAAAACGCCCGGTTCACTGCCAGATGCAAGATAATAATTCGAAACACCAATAAATGTGTCCGGATTGCAATATCTTGGAGTATAAATCGCCTCTACATTGCAAGAACCAGAACCCCAGATATCTTCCATGTCGCTAGCTTTGGCAATAAACTGTGAAAGGTCAAGAATTATAAAATTGGTATTTTCAAACATTCCATTTGTGTTTGATAAGTTGTTTGTAAACATAAATGGCATTACAAATGTATCCCAACCGCAACCTGCAAACATATATTGAGCATTTGCAAGATTATAGGTATATTTAATATTTGGAATAGACCCAATTATTTCACCCGTTCTTGTTTGTCCGCTATATAATGGGTTGTTCCCCAAACTTGAACAATTATAAAACATATATGACGCATCTTCAAGACTGATGCAATCAAATTCAGCAAAGGCAATTTGTTTTAATAAAGAACATTCTTTAAACATGGAATTCATTGATGTTACATTTGGAGTTTGAATTGACAACATTTCAACAAACTCAAGATTATCACAACCTTCAAACATGCTCGACATGTTTGTAACATCATAGGTGTCATAGTTTCTGAAAATTACCCATTTAAGAGATATCATTCCTGCAAACATATTCGAACAATCTTGCGGAGCAATTAATTCGCCATAGTCTCCAACAAAAGCAACTTGTGTTCCACTATCGTTTGTATAAACTGTTGGTGTGCAACCAGTTTCAAAGAAGGTGTTACCGTTAGCTCTTGTATAATCAAACGTGTTGTTCTTGCTAAGACCACTTGGAACATTCTCTCTTGTTGTAAAAATGATATACTCTGCACTTTCAATGCCTCCATCGCCACCCGGTGTTGGTGGGTCTGGGTCTGGTGTTGGAGGTGTTGGAGGGTCTGGGTCTGGAACCACAATTTCTGTCCAGTGTGCATAGAGCACCTGAGTTTGAGTTACAACAGTTGAACTAGAGAACCTTGAACCACCCGAAGATGCTGTATACCAACCATTAAAGGTGTATCCACTTTGTGATGCACTTGGAAGGGTTCCAATTGTAAGACCATAGAGCACGGTTCTTGAACTTTCGCTTCCAGAACCGCTGTTATAGTTGAACGAAATTGTATTTGCTGCGCGAAGTGCAAGGCTTGTTGATGTTGATGCTGGAACGCTTGTATATCTTGTTCCACCAGCAGTTGCATAAAGCGAGTTTGCACAAGTGATTGGAAGAGCAGCAGTGTTTTTGGTTGGAGTTTTAAGAAGTTTCAAGGCCGATGAAGAGCCAAAGTTGAGCATATTTGTATATGATGTTACTTTTGCCATATTGAAACTGCTCAAATCAAGTGAAACAATGCCCGTGCTTTGATAGAACATTTGGTTCATGTTTGTTACAGCGCTTGTGTCAAACATGCTCAAATCAAGGGTTGAAAGTCTTGTTACATAGCCAAACATAATTGACATGTTGGTTACTTTTGCAGTGTTGAAACTGTTCAAATTCAAACTTGTCAAGGCTGTGCAGTGTGAAAACATGCTTGACATTCTTGTAACTTTTGCAGTGTTTATTCCTGTAAGTGTCAAACTTGAAAGATTTGTGCAAGTGCTGAACATATAGGACATATCAGTTACATTTGAAGTGTCAAGCCCGCTCATGTCGATGCTTGAAATTCCGCTTGCGCCCGAGAATAATCTTGCCATTGTTGTTGCGGTTGATGTGTCGAAGTTAGAAAACGAAATCGATGTGAGCGACGAGTTGTTTGAAAACAAATATGAACTATCTGCTGGTGCCAAAATCTTTTTCGAGTCTACAAACGCAAGGTTGTTTCCGTTTGCATAAACCGCAAGGCCTGTTGACAATGTTCCAATTTTTGTGTAGCCCGATGGCACTGTTGTTTCAAAACGAATACCAGTAACAGTGCTTTTGGTTGTTGTCATATAGGTTGTTGAAGCAACTTGAGTTTTCCAGTCTGATGGAAACTCAAAAGAATTATTTGCAAGAGCAACAGTCCAGTTTCCAGAAGAATCTTTTACTGCTTTCACAACATATTTGCTTGTGTTATATCCAGAAATGTTAAGTTTCGAAACATCAGGCTCTGTCGAACTGCCTTTTAATGTTACAATTTTGCCAGGTGCACGATTTGAACTTATTACAATTGTATATGAGGGGGTTGTTCCTGCATAGTCTTCAACAGTCATAGATTCATCATTTGGAAGAGTGATTGTTCCTTGAATGTTGCAAGCCATTTTTGTTGACAAAGTTGCATATGCAGAAAAAATGCCTTCATAAATCGTTCCACCATAAAGGTTCATTTCACCCTGATTGTATATCCCACTTTCAGAAGCTGTTGTCCCATTTTTTCCAATTGTTCCACCAGTCATTGTGAAAGTTCCATGGCTATAAATTTGAGACCCACCTTTTGTTGCAGTGTTCCCAAAATAGAGCCACCAGACATGTTAAAAGTTCCACCATTTGCAACATATACACCGCCACCATAAGAACTTGTGGAAAATCCAGAAATTGTTCCCGTTGTCATTGTGAAAGTTGAATTGTTACCAATATAAAATGCTCCACCATCAGTAACATTATGATCTTCAGGTTCTGGCATTGCAAGAGCGGTGCTTATTGCACCAAAAGAGAAAAAACCAATCGAAAGAAAAACAAGTGGCAAGAAAATTGATAACAAAAATTTTGAAAACTTTCCGTTTTTTAGCATTTTCAAACGACAGCCTCCCCTAATATACTTTTACAAGTATATTATATTGCACAAATCCCCATGTTTGTCAAACAATTTTTTATATTTATTCAATAACACACATGTGTTTATTTTTCCAGTATAAAGAGAAAAAGCAAACAATTTTTATTGTTTGCTTAAACTTTCAACCGCGTCATAAAGTTGCTTTGTTGACGAAGCAAGCGACAAATGGAAGCATCTGCCCTCATATTTGCCATTATATTTTCGAATCAGATTGAAGGCATAGTCCTCTTTTTCAACCTTGATAAGCAAACTTTCAAAGTCCATGCCATCATGTTTGCATGGGCTGTCGAAAAGCAGTTCAATCCAAATTCCTTTATTTTTCTCTTTGCGTGCTTCCTCGTCTAGACTTACGCCAAAAGCAGGCATCTCGTGCGAATCTACAACAATTTTTTCAAGCGCCAAAATCACTTTCTCAAACTTATCATTTCCTTTTTCAAAAACATAGTCGGTTCCAGAAAAGGAAACAATCATTTTGTTTGCAACTCTGAAAGAGTCGGTCAAATTGTCAAATCTCATATATCCCCCATTAAAAATGCAAAATAAACACAAAAATATGCATGCAAGTTTCATATGCCTATTTTTTGCAACAACGCACAAAAACATGCATGAATTTTTATTTTTATATTTTTGCACAAACAAAAAGTTCTGTCAAACAAAAAACACCCTGCAATTGCAGAGTGTTTTTATCTTTTTATATTATTGTTTTTCGTCTTCAACCTCAATTTTTTTGCGCTTTTTTGCATAAATCGCAGAAATCATGTTTGAACAAGCAGAAGCATCTCTTTCAAGCATATCAATAAGGTCGTTGACAATGCGAATAAGTTTTGGATTTTTTGTGAGGCGTGCAATGCCTTCAAGTTTTGCAATCAAATTATCAATATCAACCGACAAATCTTGCAAATAGCCAAGGCTTTCCTCTCCGAACACACGAGCAGAAGCAAAATGTTCTTCTATTTTACGTTGTTGTTCATGAATGCCCGCAATCTCGATATATTGTGGCATGCGCACAACGTCGGACTCGATTGCTTCAATTTCATCAAACTCATTGCGCAACTTTCCATAGCCCCATTGAGCCATTGTTTTTCCAAAATTAAAGGTGTTGCGAGCCTGTTGAACAGCACTTTTTGCACCAGCAGTTCTTGGGTTTCTCAAAATTCCAGCAGAAATGCTTCGAAGTGACTCGTTTGTAAAGTCCATTGTTGGAAGCAACTCTACAATTTCGTTTGCAACAACTTGCAACTCATCGGCATTGTTCAAAACATTAAGGCGACTGAGGATATATCCTTCATTCTCTTTCAAAATTTGTGCAACATAGGCATATTCTTCGGCAGAAAGGTTTTCAAAGCGGGTTTCTGGAACATACATTGCTCTTCCCATTCTTCCGTCATCACATTCTTTTTCAACGTTTTTTGGGTTTGTTTCTGAAAGTTCAAAGAAACGATCATTTTCAAGAATATTTGTAAAGTCTTGCAAAAATCTTACAACATCCATTTTTGCCTTTCCGTTTCCTTCTGGAATGTTGAGTGATGGAATTGTAATGTCATATCTTTCTTTGTCTGCGTCAAAAACAATCATATATGAAGTTCTTGGCATGTTTTTTGCGGTTCCAGAAGAAGCACGCATGTTTGCAAGTCTTTTTTCAAGAAATTGTTTGTTTTCAGACTTAACAACAAAGTTGTTATATGACAAATATGATTCTTTTCCGTCTGACCAAAGCATGATTGGCATGGCTTCATGTTTTTTGTTTTTCAAAAAGTTTTTCAAACTTTCGCAATCACCAACAAATTTTGTTCCGTTGAAATCATAGTGATATGTGCCAGTTTGTTTGTCATATGATGCCAAATAGGTGTCTGATGCGCCTTTATGCAATTGGCGGAACGCTCTGACAGCATATGGAATGAAATCGTCAGCATTTTCGTCGGTTTTAAAATCCATTACACAGTTTCTTTCGGTTTCAAGAAGGTCACAAAGTTCTTTGTCGTGTGGCAAAGACACTTCCAAAATCAAGCTATATTTATCTTTAACCGCTTGTCTTTCTTCGCTGTTTTTGCAACTTGCATAGTCAACAAATTGGTTTATCATAAGCGAAAGCAAACGGTGGTTTCCGTCTTCACCATTATAAACATAACCCTCGGCATCCATATATGCTGGACTAGCAGTTCTTCTTCTCTCTTCAAAAGAACGGCGAATTTCGGTTTGGTCTTTTCCAAGATTGTTGAAAACCAAAGGATTGTCTTCATAGTTAGAATACATCAGCCAGTCCATGATTGAAGAAGTGTCTTCATCGTTAAGATAGCCACTATTCATGAATTGGATTGGGTCAATTCGGTATATCGCTGGTTCAATTGGGCCATAGGCAAGTTTCATTTTGCGGTTTTCAAGTGTTGCACTGTGTCTTGTTTTTCTTTGTTCAAAGAAAAATTTTTTAACATCTGGGTCGTCAAGCGAAAGCCCACGGCTTCGAAGAAATGATTCAAGAAGTTGGATTTTTTCATTTTTTTCCATTTGTTTTCCCCTCATATTTATATGATAATATTATATCACACTTTATGCAACATTTCAATAGCCAACACACATCTTTTTGTTCCTAGCAAAAATGCAAAAAGAAAATCAAATTTTCAAAACTTTTTACATTTTCACACAAAACACTTTTCTTTTTCAAACAAAAAGAGTGGCAAATTGCCACCCGTTTTAAAACATGAATTCATGCTTTTTAAGTCTTGATTTTTTGCACTTTATGCCACGTTTTTTGAACTCTTGCTCAACAATTTTGACAACCTGTTTTTGAGCCTCTTCAAAATTGTCAGTATAAACAACATAGTCATAGTGGTCTTTTTGTGCATTTTCATAGTCCACTCTGTCGTGCAAGCGAATGTTGATTGTTTGTTCGCTTTCTCCACGCTCACGAAGACGGTCAAACAAGATTGCACGATTTTGAACAGTAAGATAAATTCCAACAACATCAAGGTCGCTGTCTTTTATCTTTTTATAACTGTCAACATCAATATCTTTAATTGCAACACAGCCTTTTTCAACAATTTTCAAATATGAGTCTAGCCCCGTGCCATAGTATTGTTGGTCTTTGTGAACCTTGTTATATTCAAGGAAAAATCCCTCTTGGATTTTCTTTTCAAACTGCTCGGCAGTCATATAGATATAGGTTCCCGAAACCTCTTTTGTCCTTTCCTTTCGTGTTGTGTACTTACATTTTTTGTTACGACAACATGAGAATTAATCTTTAATTTTTTGGTTAATCATGTTACGAAATTGTAATAATTGGATTTTTTTTTAATTGCGAAAACGGTCTGAAATGTATGCCAGTATTGCGCCTCCGA
>USTJ01000011.1 GCA_900557585.1 uncultured Eubacteriales bacterium | reverse complement strand
AAGCGTCGATAAATCGTTTAGCGTTTGATTGCATTATTATTCCCCTTATAACAATATATTATCACGACTATAATATTTAGTCAAATAATGTCCATTAAAAAACTTTAAACAACAATCAAAAAATTGTTTTTTGCACGAATTTTTCATTTTTAGCCAATTTTTTCATTTTAAAAGTGCCAAAACCTTTTGTTTACCTTGCATTTTGAAAAAAAATAAGATATAATATGTTTGTGTTGCACTAGGTGGGGAACTAGCGGTGCCCTTATCCTGAGATCCGCTACAGCAGGGCTGAATGCATTTCTCGGCATGATGCATGGAAGGTTGCGGTCAGCAAGCGATGAAGATATCAAGGTCTTGTGCAATGGTCATTTGTGAACCGTGTCAGAGCTTAGCGGCAGCAGCACTAAGCAAACTCGACCATGTGCCACAAGGTAGCTTTGAAGGAGTTGGCTACTGGCTTTCCACTTCGGTGTGTTATGACAAAAAATGATGTGCAACACATTTATAAAATTTCAAGTCTGAACTTTTTGTTCAGGCTTTTTTTATTCTCTCCCACCCGCGGTCTGTAAAAAATAAAACTGTATAAAACACAGATAAAGCACGTCAAAAAATGAATAAAAGCAAGCGCAGATAAGACATACTCAAACAAAAACAAAGATAGATGGCAAGTAAAAAAAGGATTAAACACAAACGCAAATATAACCATGCGAACAAAGATTGAAAACAACCACAAACAGAAATTTCACATAAATAACCATGTTAAAAACAACCTAGCAAAATAAAACATGCATAAAAAAAGCCAAGCAAAAATGCTTGGCATGATTTTTAAAAACTATTTTTTAGCGTTTTCGATATATTTCACCAAATCTCCAACTGTAACAATTTCAGGAATTGCTTCGTCTGGGATAGAAATGTTGAATTCATCTTCAAGGCTCATTAAAATTTCAACAAGGTCAAGTGAGTCTGCACCAAGATCAGATGCAATGTTTGTGCTTGGAGTGATTTTGGCTTTGTCAACTCGAAGAGTGTTTGCCAAAATTTCAACAACTTTATTTTCTACCATAATACCCTCCAAAATATTTTATGCAACTATTATAATCTATCTTCACCTGCAATGGCAAGCATTTTTTTGATTTTTATTTATACCAGTCTTTGCTGTCGGCAGCAACAAGGCTTTTGATTTTAAGTGACAAAGTAATTTCTCTTGAGCCACGAATAACTTTGAACATTACAATGTCACCCATTGAAAAGTTGAAAATGTGGTCTTCAAGGCTGTAAAGATTGCGCATTACAATTTCGTCACCCTCGTCATATGAGAACGAAACAATTTCATCGCCAACTTCAAAGCCTGCAATTGATGCAGAAGAATCGTTCAAAACTTCTTTAACCAAAATTGTTTGAGTTGCTGGAATTGGAAGCCCGTTTTCGTCTTCATATTTGACATTGATGTTTTGAACCCCGAACGAAAGACCAGTAACCGCTTTCAATGGGCGGTCCTTTCGGATAATGTTTTTTGCAAGCGAATATGCAACATCAATTGGAATTGCATATGCAATGTTATCAATATAACTTCCGTTGGTTGGGTCGTCATTGGTTTTTGCGTTTACAATGCCAATAAGTTTTCCTTCGGCAGAGAAGAGTCCGCCACCACTGTTTCCGCCATTTATTGGAGCAGAGGTTTTCAAAAGTCGGTTATAGATTCCGTCAACATTCACGATGTTGATTGTTTTGCTGATTTCACCACTTGTAACACTGAGTCCTGTTCCTTGTGGGTTTCCATAGGCAATCACTGCGTCGCCATCACGAACCGAAGCACTGCTTCCAATTTCGCAAGGCTTGCTTGAACTTTTCTTATATTCCGCATTGGTGAATTTCAAAACCGCAATGTCATACATTTTGCTGTATCCCGTTGTGGTTACAAGAGTTGCCTTCACCGGAGTGAAAGAGTCATAAAGCAAAACATAAATTCCGTTCGCATATGATTTGACAACGTGATAGCAAGTTAAAATGTAACACTCGCCGGTGCTTTTGTTTCCGTCAATAATAATTCCTGCGCCACGACTTGAAAGACGATAGAAAGAATTTGCGTCGACATTTGTAAGGTTACCGGCATGAATTGCAACAACCGAAGATTTTGTTTTGTCTGCAACCGCCGAAACATTCAAAGAACCATTTGTTGTAATTTGAATGATATTTGTTTGATTAGGGGCATCATTCTTTTTTGCAAGGTCAATAACCAATCCGCAAAGAACAACGTTCAGCACAACAAGAAGACAAACAACAAGTGAAAGAAATTTAGGGTGCGAAGTGCTTTTCTCTGGTTTTCTTTTCTTGTTTTGAGTTTGCCTGTAAATTGGCTGACTGTCATATGGAATCTTGTCCATATTCTCTTGTGCATCAAGGTTATATTTCACTTTTGTATTTTCCCCTCCTTTTTATTTTACACCAACTTTGCGTGATTTTACAAGTAAAATTACAATACTAATTAAAAAACCAAGAACAAAACAGCCAAGACAACTCCATAAAAAGATTTTTAAAGCCAAATTGTCGTCTGAATTTGATGGTTTTAGCGACTTCACGGTCAGGGTTGTTTCATATTCTTTTTCTGCACTTGTTGGTCGAACTCCGCGAACTTTTGCCTTCACTTTGAACTCTCCAACCTTTTTTGCACGAATCAGAACCTTTCCATCTTCGTCCAAAGAAACTTCAATGGCACTTTCGTCATATTCAAACGAAATGTCTGAAACACTAGAAAATTTTGCAGAAGTTGAAATTGAAATTTGATTGTATACATCTTTGTGGGTTTTCAAAGTTTTTCGGTCAAAGAAAATTGCATTAAGTTTGTTTGCTGAAACATTGCAAAACGAACTCAAAATAACTTTTGAAGAGCCATCTTTAACCTCGCTCAAACGATAAAAAACTGTATAGTTTCCCGCAACCGAAAAATTGATTGTGTCTCCAAAAGAATATTGTTTTGTTGTACCGTTTGGGTCAAGCATATAAACACGCCACTTTACATTTGTGCCCTCTTCGGTTGCACTTTTTTTAAGGTCGGTTTTGCCTTGCCATGCATATAAAATTGCATTTTGTTCGCTTGGAAGAGTAAGGCTGTCACCATGGCAAACATTTGAAATTTGCTCATCGGTGAAAAAGTATGCCTTACAGAAAGCATATGGTTGCTTTGTAACGCTATATTTCTCGGTTTCTTTGGCATTTTCAACCGCAACGTCATAAAATAAAAGCGAAGAAATGTTGCCATCTTCAAGCGCAGAATAATAGGAAAATTTAATCTTTTTTATTGTTGAAAGTGTTCCGCTTTCAAAGGTATAGTTTTCAGAAAAAGTTGCTTTTTTGAATGGAAGAACAATTTTGTTCCAAGCATGGGGTGTTGTGTCGATTGATGACTTTGCAACCAAAGAAAACAACTCGTTTGCAGAAAGATTCCACGAAATTGTCTTGCCGTTTTCAAGTTCAAGCACCACAGAAAAATTATGAAGTGATGTCGCATCAAAATATATCCACATTGAAAGTGCAAGGTCTTCGCGATATTCAATGCTCTGGTTGTCTGCAAAAACAATTTGGTCTTGAAAACAATAGTTGCTGTCACTGTCAAAATCAAAAGATGAGCCATTCATTCTTTTTCCAGCATCAAAGTCGAAAGGCGTGAATGGTGAAAGGTTTTTGTTTCTGATGTTATATTTGGTTTCGGTTTCATCTGGCGAAGCGTTATAGTTTGGCGGAACAAGCGAATATTTCACAGAAACAGTTTCCTCTTCTGCAAAAGCAGTTTGCACGAAAAAAGTTGGCATTGCCAAAAAGCAAAACAACACCGAAAGCGTAATCATAAAAATTTTCAAACCATTTCTTTTCAACTTTCTTCTCCTTCCCCCTATTTATAATTTGCGCCCGACAAGTGATTGCTATTTTTTTGATATGATTGGATAAAAAAATCAATGCACTTCATCACTATTCACTCATACCTCATCACTACACTACTATCATGTGAAAATCTACTTTTCATTACCGTCCAACTACTTCTTCACTATTCACTTCTCACTCTTCACTATATTTGGTATTTGCCAGTCTATCTCTTTTCTTCCATGTTCTTTCAAAAATTGATTGGTTTTTGAAAAATGTTTGCATCCGAAAAAGCCGTTATATGCAGAAAGTGGGCTTGGATGTGCCGAATATAAAATCAAGTGGTTTGGATTTGTGATAAGCGGAATTTTTGCTTTTGCATTTGCGCCCCACAAAATGAAAACAACTGGGTCTTTTTTCTCGTTCACTTTTCGAATAATTTCGTCGGTGAAAGTTTGCCAGCCAAATTTTGCGTGTGAGTTTGGCATGCCTTCGCGAACAGTTAAAACCGTGTTCAAAAGCAAAACGCCCTGCTTTGCCCACGACACTAAACAGCCATGGTTTGGAATTGTTGTGTGAACATCATCTTGCATTTCTTTGAAAATGTTTTTGAGCGATGGTGGAGGAACAACCCCTGGCATAACTGAAAAGCAAAGCCCATGGGCTTGACCTTCGCCATGATATGGGTCTTGACCAAGCAAAACCACCTTTACATCGTCATAGTCACAAAGTTTCAAACATGAAAAAACTTTGTCTCTTGGTGGATAGATTTTGTGTTTGTCATATTCCTCGTCAACTTTTTTCATCAGTTCTTTGAAATATGGTTTTTCAAACTCACCCTCTAAAACTTTATCCCACGAATTGTTAAAAAATTTCATTTGTATTTTTTCCTTTGTGCATAGTGTAACACACAAAAAGCAAATTGAGCAAATATTTTGGGGCAATAGAAAAATTTTTTATGAAATAAAAAAACCAGCAAACGCTGATTTTGATATGCTAGTTTGTGTCAATAAACCACACAAACTGGTCAAGATAAAGAAATTTGATTTGACCCAAAATGCAAACCTCATAGCGAAGCCCATAGCCCCCACTTTTTGACGGTGCGGGGCGAACACTTAAAACGCGGTCTATTTGATATTCTTTTCCGTTTTCCCACACAACCGCAAGTGGAACAATTTCGCCATTTTCTTTCATTATGGTTTTGACATTGATATTTTTTCTCATATTCTAATTTTGTTTAAAACTGCAAAAAAATATACACTTTTTTGCAAACGAACTATTTTTTGTGATATTTTGCAGTTTCAAGTGGGCTTGCCGTTGCAACATCGCTTGAAAGCGAACCAGGGTCACCTTTAATGTTCAAATTAAGCATGTGTTCATCTTTCAAAATCACTGCTTTGTTGATGATTTTTCTTCCATATTTTTCACGCATTTGTTCAACAACATTTTCAAGTTTCACAAGTTTGTCTTTTTTCTTTTCATCTTCAAAAAGTGCAAGTTGCTTATGCTCAGTGAAATCGCTTACAGTGATGCCAAGCATTCGAACAAGAGCCGTGCTCCACGAAAAAGTTTTTTTGAAAAGGTCAAACGCGGTTTGCGCCATTTCGGTTGAAAGCGACATTGGAGTTGTTGCTTTGGTCATTCGAACGGTGGTTTCAAGTTTGTCGTTTGTGACAACCAAACTCAGTGTTCTTGCACACTTGAAGCCCGCATGTTTCATTCTTGCACAAACGCTTTCTGAAAGCAGAATCAAAAGCGAATAGACATCATCATCGGTTTTAATGTCGCGATAATAGGTGATGCTGTTTCCAATTGATTTGAGTTCTTCGAACTCGTCATATTTGCGGACATGGTCAACATCTTGCCCACGCGCATATGAAAGCAGAACCTCGCCCCACTTTCCAAGTTTGCTGGTTAAAATTGGTTTTGAAAAAGTTGCAAGTTCACCAATTGTGTGAATGTTCAGTTTTTCAAGTTTATCTTTGGTTGCACGGCCAACATAAAGCAAATCGCTTGCAGGAAGCCCCCAAACTTTGTTTTTGAAATTGTCTTTCGAAATCACGGTGACAGCGTCGGGCTTTTTCATGTCAGACCCAAGTTTTGCAAAAACTTTGTTGAACGAAACACCAATTGAAACCGTAAGCCCAATTTCTTCTTTAACTCTTTTGCGGATTTCTTCTGCAATTTTATAGCCATCTCCCCCGCAAGCGTTTGAATGCGTAACATCAAGCCATGCCTCGTCAATTCCAAATGGTTCAACTTGGTCGGTATATTCCAAATAAATCTTTCGAACCGCACGCGAATATTTCAAATAAAGGTCATGGTGCGCCTCGATGCAAACAAGGTTTGGACAAAGTTTTTTTGCCTCGAACAAAACCATTCCAGTTTTCACACCCGCCTTTTTGGCAATCATGTTTTTTGCAAGAACAATGCCATGACGGTCTTCAACCCTTCCGCACACAACCAAAGGACACCCCGCATATTCAGGGTGGAAAAGGCTTTCAACCGAAGCATAAAAATTGTTCAAATCTGAATGCAATATTGTTCTCATGGTTTTATTATATATCAAACATATGTTCGAACGCAACAATTTTTCATAATTTCACGATTTTTTTGTATATTTTGGATAAAAATTTCAAAAATATATGATAAACAAACCAAAAAAATTTGTTTATTGCTTGAAAAAAGTTTTTCTTTTAAAAACACATGTGCTATAATAGCCATATAAACAAGCGGAGGAAACCCAAATGGAACCATATGTTTCACAATCTTTTGACAAGAACTATGCGGCTGCATGGAGCGCAGACCAAGGCGCATTTTCATTTCAACTTGCAAACAATCTTGTTGCATATTTAAAGAAAAATAAACTTTCACCAAAAACCTGTCTTGACCTTTGCTCAGGAACTGGCGAATTTTTAACATATCTTGCAAAGCAAGGAATTGCAGGAGAAGGAACCGAAGTTGCAAAAAGCATGGTTGAATATTCAAAAGTTCTTCACCCAGAACTGAATGTTTCTTTGACCAAAGAAATTTATGCTTTCAAACCAAAAACAAAGTTCGACCTTGTAACTTGCAACCACGACATGGTGAACATGATTGAAAAGTTCTCTGGCTGGCAAGAGTTGTTCAAAAATGCCTATGCAAGCCTTGCAAAAAACGGAATTTTCATGTTCGACTTTTACACAAAAAATAAACTTGAAAACTGGAATGAAGTTTCTTTTGAAGAAGGTCAAGAAATGGATCATGTTCGTTCAATCAAAAAAGGAATGGACAACAAGTGCATTATCAACGAAATTTATTATATGAAAAATGACGAAGGTCTCTATTCAAAAACTTTCGACATTGTTGTTGATGCCTATTTCGAAAATGCCGAAATTGTTGAAGCCCTCAAAAAAGCAGGTTTCAAAACAATTGAACTTTGCGACTTCTCTCTTTCACCAGTTTCAAACTTAGAAGCAAGAAATCGCATTCACGTTATTGCTAAAAAATAATAAACCAAACCACCAAAACTTGGTGGTTTTCTTTTGCGCATTTTTTCTCTCCCACTCTTTCAAAATCTTGCCCCATGGAAATATTTTCCCATAAATAGAGGCATGGGGAAAATTACACAGAAAACAAACAACATATAAAAATAAAAATATTTTAAACGCGTCAATCCAACCAACACTTTATATGTCAATCAACTAAAAATAAATTTGATACATATTTTTCCATGTAAAATTATATAAAAAATCTTCATAAAAAATATAAAAAGCATCAAAAAAAATATGCAACAAAAAAGATAGCAAATTGTTTTGCTATCTTTTTTTGTTATTCTTCCCCATCGTTTTGGGTTTTAATTTGAATTTTGTTTTTTCTTGGGTCGAACCACTTTTTGTCGTCAATATAAAGGTCAACGTCTTCCGCTGTCACATTATAAAGTTTTGTGCGAGCAATTTCAAGTCCGCTGTTTTCATCTGATCCTGTTGAAAGGAATGTGTGGACTGTTCCATCTGCGTTATATATTGTTGAATTTGTTTCAATATTAACACCACCATCAGCATATCTAACCGGAAGAATAAGGCTTTGTGAGATGCTCATCACTTCTAAATATTGTGCCATATCATGAACATAATCATTTGGAGTTACTGAAAGACCTCTGAAGTCCGCATAATCCATGTTACCCGCACCTGGGAAGTTTGTAAATCCACCATAATCAACAAATCGTTGAGTAATCCATATAGGGCTTGTGTAACTTACAAGAGCCAAATATATGTTTCCACCAGAAGAGCCAAATTTTTCTATGAATGAGTCTGTATATTCAACCAGGCACAAATATACTTCATTCTCAATTTGACAATATTCATTTACAAATTTATAATCATTATATTGCTCTGGACATTCTGTTGAAATGATTGCAAAACCATATATGCCGTTCATATCATTTTCAGGAATATTGTCTGAAATGATAGTGTCAATCGTTGTTGTAATTTGTCCCATTGAACCAGCCGCATATGCCCCACCATATATGTTTGTTTGCGCTGTTTGTCCATCACCATAGATAAATTGAATATAATTATTCGAGACAAGTGTCGCAGCGCATCCGTCTTCAGGAACAATAACAATTCGAACTGAATCTGGAATTCTGAAAGAGAAAGTCGTAAACGAAGTGTCAAGTCCACGAAGATCAAGAATTTCAAGTTTTGGGAACATCTCACCAAGCTTTGAAAAGATCATAGAATCAAAATAATACCATTGATCAAAGCCAATATTTGAGATGTTATTGTAAAGCCCCATTATCCATTCATTTGCAAGAAAACCATATCTGCTACCGTCGTTTGAAAGACGAACCGCCTCTATTCCGCCAGATGAGCCATAACTGTCCAAAACCTCATATTCAGAGTCCATGTTTGAGTTTAAAGGCGAAACAACCGAGAAAATTTTAACATCGGTGGCTTCAAATGTGTTTGAAAGTTGTGAATTGAAAATATCAAATAAATCTGCAACTGATCCTTCACCTATGGTTTCACCATCAAGTTGGCTTGTTTCATGGCGTCTTTCAAATATGCTTGGAAGAGATGGTTCTGGATCCGTTGTTCCGCCACCACCCGCTCCACCCCCCTTCCCCCCACCACTAGACGAGCTTGCCCAGTGAGCATAGAAAGTTGTGTCACCAACAAGGGTATATGTGTCAATGCTTGATCCCCCTGAAATCTCGGTATACCAACCTTCAAACGTATAATCCGGACGAGATGTTGTTGGATATGAACTTCCAAATCTCTCTCCATAATATTTTGTATAGGTGCTCGGAGAAACTGCTGATCCATTATATGGATTGAAAGTTACTGTAACTTTTTTTGCAAGTGTTTTGCTTGCTGTTGAGTTTGCCAAAACGCCAGTTGCGCTTAAATCTGTTGAAGTGTCATATAGTGTTGAACTTGCTGTGATTGCAACTGCCGTTTTGTTGCCATATGGCGTCAAAATTCTGCCAAGAGCACCAGTTGTTCCAAAGTTGAGCATGTTTGTTACGGTTGAAACATTTGCCATGTTAAAAGTTGACAAATCAAGAATCTTCATGCTTGTGCAGTTTGCAAACATTTGTGACATGTTGGTTGTTTTTGTTGTGTCAACGCTTTCAAAAGACATTTTTTCAACATTCAAACCATAGAAAAGTTGTGTGCAATTTGCTGGCATATAAATTTTCTTTCCGGTATAGAATGCAATATAACCTGAATTATAAACACTTTTATAAACGTCTATTCCGGTTGAAAGTGTTCCAATTTTTGTGTATGCTCCATTAAGTGTTGTTGGGAAAACAATGTTTTGAATGCTTGAAACTGTAACCGTCGAAGTCATATAGGTTGAAGAAGCAATTTCAGTTTTCCAAGTTGTTGGAAATGTTTTGAATGGCGGAACATTAGTATATGTCAAACTCTTTGTTGTGTTTGCCGGAACAGTTGTAACAACCACCCCAGTGTCTTCGTTATAAAGTGTTGAACCTGTTGTGATTGCAATTACCGAAGAGTTGTTATATGGGGTTTTCAAGGTTTCAATTTTGTTTGACGTTCCAAAGTTAAGCATATTATCTGAAACATTAACTTTAGCCATATTAAAACTTGAAAGATCAAGACTTGTTAATGCTGAACAGTTTAAAAACATACTTTTCATATTGGTTACATTTGATGTGTTAAATCCTCTCACATCTAGGCTTGTTAATGCTGAACAGTTAGAAAACATAGCTCTCATGTAAGTAACTTTAGTTGTGTTAAAACTGCTTACGTTTAGACTTGTTAATGCTTTACAATTATAAAACATTATACCCATGTTTGTAACTTTAGATGTATCAAAGTTGCTCACATCT
>USTJ01000010.1 GCA_900557585.1 uncultured Eubacteriales bacterium | reverse complement strand
AGCCAACGGCGTCGTCTGTATAGGTTGCCCAAGAGTGTCCAACAGGATTGCTTTTGTCAAGTTTCACACCGTAAAGAATGGTGTCGTCATCACCGCCGGTATATGTTGTGTTTTCCATTTGCATTTTAATTTTAAGTTTCGAAACTGCTTTTTCTGAAATGAATTTGTCATAGACAGTATATGGGTTTGCAATGAACTTGTGGCTTATTTTAAGGTGTTCAATAGTTCTCTTGTCTGCAAGTTCCATGTCGATATATTTTTGCACTGAAAAACTATATTTTGCTTTCACAAAGTCCACAAACTTTCCGGTGTCGGCTTCAATAACTGAACGTAAAATATACGACGAGTTGTCTTCTTTTGTGACAATCAAATATACATATTCACTGTTGTCTTCGGTTGCAATTGAAATCTCTTTGAAAGTGCCTTTCAAAAAAGAAAGTTTTCTGCTTTTCAAAACTCTTCCAGCGTTGATTGTTGCATAGTAAATTTCGCCGTTTTTTATATAAGCAATAATGTTGTCGTCGTTGTGGTTTTCAAGTTTTGTTCCGCAAACGAATGAAACGTTTTGGTCAATTGTCAGTTCTTGTTTGTTTGAAAAAGGAAATGCAAGTTTAAGAGTTTTGTCTTGGCCGACAATTAAAAGTCCAATATTTTCTTTTGTTTGTTCGTCTTCTGTGTTCATGAAACAGTGCGACAAAGCGTTTGAATAGAAAATAAATTTGTCTTGATTTATGTTTTCGGGTGAAAGATTACAAATTTGATAAAGCAGTCTTCCCGAATCGATAAACGAAATTAAGGCCTTGTCGGAATATACTAGCGCGTTCATTTGAATAAGGTCATTGCTAAGGACTGTTGAAAGTCCCATGATGATAAGTTTAATGTTTTCAATTGTAACAATGTTGTTTTCACTGCTGTTTTCAAACACAAGTTCAAGCGATTGTGTTTTTGAAACTGTTGCACAAAAGGTCTTGATAACAATGTGTTCACTGCTTCCAGATTGAACAGAAAATTGTTCTACATGAATTGAGGTTTTGTCAAGATTGATTGATGTTTTAAGTGTGTCGGTTTGATTTGATGACACGCAAATTTTAATTTGAAAACAGATTTCCTTTCCTGCATAAAGTTCAATGCTTGGAAAAGAAATTGTTGTTTTTCCGTTTAAAGTTTCGCCAATTTTAGTCTTGTCAAATTCAAGAAAATTTGTTTCGCTTGTGCTTTTTGTGTCAAATGAATTTAGTTTCTTTTCAAGTTCAACAACTTTTAAATATGCACTTTTTCCATAGTTCATTTAGGTTCTCTCCCTAGAGTGAAAAATTCAAATTTTAGATTTTTTATATTGCAAGAAGTGCTTTCACATTCAATTTCAAAAGAGAAATCAACAAGTGGAATAATGCACTTTTTCATGCATACTTTTTTTGAAGATTCAAACTGAAAATTGTGATATTTTTCCCCATCAAAAACTTTAATCAAAACCGGACAATCTGTCTGGACAAACACGCTTCGAAGAACTTTATTTGCAAAAGTTTCGCCAATGTTTGATGTTTGTGATTTCCACACTTTTTTGGTAGATTTGCCAAAATATGAGCCGTTTTTCACTATAAAACCAACCAAAAATGCATTTTCTTTGGTTTTCTTTAAAACTGCAATAACACCATTCACGGTTTCTGATTGTATGCTTGAAATGAATTTGAAATCATAGCCTTTAACAATGCTTTTAAGACTATAATTGTCGGTGTCAATTTCAAGCAAAGTGTCAAGATATTCTGTGCCGTTTTGAAAGTTGCAAGCAAGAAAATAACTTGATCCATAAAAACAAGAAATGGCATTTTTGTTGTCCATATTCTTAAATCCGTTTTCAATGTTTTCAAGAATTTTTACTGTGTCAACACCATCAAATTTATACAGTCCATCACTGGAAAGAAAAATGATTTTGTCGCCACAAACACAAACAGATTTTGGATATATTTTTCCGCTTGAAACATAAAGGTTGCTTGCAGAAAATTGCGTTTGATTTCCAAATGCGGAAAGGCGTGAAATTCCATAGTCTCTGAAAATGTATATATAGTCATTGAAAGAAACAACTTTGTTCAGAGTTCCCCTTTCGTCTACCAGTTCAATGAATCCTGCCTCATCAAGGCTTACGCTCCATTCGGTTGGGTCAAGTTCGTCTGAAAACCAAATTGAATTTTTCTCGCCGTCAACTGTTGCAAAAAGTCTTTCAAAGTGACCGGCCATTGATGAAATATGTGGCGCGTCAAGAACTTCATATGGAGCATTTGTGCCGTCCCAAACTGTCATGTTGTCTGTCTCGCTTGTGAAAATTAAAACATCTTCACCATTAAGACGATATCTGATTGCGTCTGGTGTGCTTGTAAATTTAATGTTTCGAAGCGTAGAAAGTTGTTTGTTTGTTTTCTGTAAATCCACATAGTAAATTTGGTGTGATGCAGAAACAAAAACAAGTTTGTCCTCTTTTTGGCATAGTGTGCTGCTGTATTTATAAAAATAGAAAATCCTTTCAATGTCCCCAATATTTTTAAGGTCGGTGGAAAGAGTTTGTGCTTCATTTGGTTTTGCAATATGGCTAAAAATATTGTCAAAACCAATTCCGCCAGTCAGTGCGCCGGTGTCAAACGAGAAGTTTTCGATTGATGATGCATAGTTGAAGTTTGTAAGTGCTTTGTCATATTTCAAACTTATGCCTTTTTCAAAAGATGGAATGGATAATTGAACTTTTTTAGAAGTTGGAAAAATAGTTCGTTTTTTCAACTATTTAAGTCTCCTTGCAAAAAATCTTCTTTCACCATGAATATGCTTTATACTTTTAAGTTCGCTCAAGAACTTGCTCTCCCACATTTCTGCTTCCTCATAAAGACCTTTACTTGAAAGATATTCGCTCGCAACTCCAAAACAAACAATAAAATAATCAACACCAAAGGGCAATTCAACCTCTTCGGTAATATTGTTTATATTTTTTGGAACATAGCAATAGAAAATTTTATATTCAGTGCTTGGGCTTTCAACCTTGACATATTCTGGAAAAATTTCAAAGTGGCATGAAAGGTCAAGAAAGTTTTTAATGTCTTTAATGCGAATGGCTGTCTTTTTAAGTTTGTTATAAAATATTTTACCTTCTTGATCTGAACTGATTGTTTCTTTAAAATTTAAAGGGAAATAATCTTTTGCAATTTCACGAATGACATAGTTCATGAAAATGATAAGTTGATTTATTTGGTTTTTCACTTCCTCACTTGGTTCGGTTTCTTCTTCTGATGAAAGATAGTTTGATACTTCGTCAAGACCAAGAAACGTTGCCGTGAGTTTAAGAATTTCTTTTGTCATTTTATTGTCCTTTTTCTAAGATTTTTTTGATTTGGCCTGCTGACACTTCGTTTGTGATTTTCTCTGAAAAATTGAAAATCTCATTAAAGTAATCAGAAGCAATTTGATTTATTTTTAAGTTTTGTTTTTCATGAAGTTCATGGTTGTGTTTTTCAATCTGATTAAAAATTTCTTGTGATGAAATTGATAAACTTTTAATAAGTTTTAAAATCAAATTTTGGTCTGGATATTTATTGTATGAGACAACAAAACTATTTGGTTTCGATGTGTCATGAACTTCAAATTTGTTTGTGTTTATGTTAAGAAACAGTTCATAATTTTTGTTTATATTTTTTAGTTGCTCTGAAATATAATATATGTCATTTATCTTTATAAGACTCTGTAAAAAACGCATTTTAGTGTGATATCCTTTGAAAAATCGTGATTATTTTATCAAAAATGTAAAAAAATAATATTTTCTCTGCAAAAAATATTGCAGAGAAAATATGGCAAATTAGGATTCTTTAATGCCTTCAATCATTGCTTGTCCGGCTGGATGGTCACAAATGATATCTGCATATTTTACAAGGGTTGCCGAATAGGTTGGCTTGCCTTGAATTTGTTTGATAACTCTTCCGTCTTCACCTTCAAGCCATTGCCAATCGCAAAGTTGATGAAGGTTGAACTCTTTTGTGTTCAAAAGATACATTGTGTTTGGTTTCACAAATTTGTCTGAAACAAGTGGAATGCCATTATATGAAATTGCTTTATATCCACCAGCAAGATCCATGACATCAACATTTGAGCGATATGAGTTGAGATATTCTTGATAGTTTCTTTTAACGCCTGCTGAACAAACGATAAAGTCAACTTTGCTACCTGCAACTTCGTCAAGTTCGTCAATTGCTTTTTGCATTGTAACATCTGAAATTGCTGTCATTGTGCTTTCACCTGCAATGTTTGAAATGTATGGAACCATCCAATTATATGTTGAGCGGTTAAGCCCGTAAAGTGAACCAGAACTTTTAAAAATTGCTCCAAGCCCTGTGATTTCTTTTCCATATGAACCTTGAACGCAAAGTGCATAGGTATTTGTTTGGCTTGTTGAAGGTTTGAATGCTTCACTTGTAAGTGCAGAACCAGAAAGAGTAACTTTTTTATTCGCTCTGTCAATAGATGTAATTCTTCTTCCGGCAACTGTGTTAACTGTTCCGTCGGCTTTGTTTACAATATCAACAACCATTCCTTCAATAAGATTTCTTGTTGTGTCAACAGTAACGCTTGATGTGTCGTTTGTTGAAATTGTTGCCAAGATTCCAGTGCCGTCACCGAAGAGCATTCTTCCAAAGTTAAAGGTTGATGCTTTGATAAGCCCTTCCATTTCTGCGTTCAAAAGATTTACAAATGAACCTGCTGAATTTTGTGATGCTCTGATTGCTTTGTCTGAAATTTCAATTCGTCCATAAAGGTTTTTAAGTTCAAGAACAAATTGTGCATAGTTGTTTCCTGCTGCTGTTGGAAGCGAGCCGTCTTCGTCGCCTGCTCCAATTCCTCCATTGATTCCATAAGGAGCCATTTTTCTGATTTCTTTTCCCCAAACATCGCTTGTTGTTTGGTTAATTTTTGCAAGAAGTGGGTTTACCGAGGTGTTAAGTTGGTCTGCAACAACGCCAAGATACACTTCTTTAAGTGCATTGTCTGCTGTTTGTAATGTTACCATTTTTTCTCCTGTTAGTTGTTTAAAAGTTTTTTAAGAATGATAGATGCATCTTTCAGGGTTTTAGGTTTTGCGTCTGGGGTTGTTACACTTATGTTTTGTGTAGTCCCAGAAATAAATCGAGGAACCTCTGATCCTTTTGAAAGTGAACAAAGATATTGTTTGATGATCTGTTCTTTTATGTTCTCATTATTCAATATGTGTTCACTTATAAATGTTTGGTCGGATAAAAGACTTTCAGTGTTTGTTTCATGTTTGCTTTTTGCAATTGCAAACGCATATTCAAGACAATTTGGGCATGATGCAAGAACCTTGTCATTAGAGATAATTTCAAAAATTTCTTTTGAATATTGTTTGGCATTTTGATTTTCTTTAAGAAAGTTTTCTGCATAAGTTTTCCAATCTTCATCCTCATATTTTGCCTTGCTTTGCAGTGATGTTTTGTCTTCATTTGTGGTTTCTGTTTGCGTATTTTCGTTATCTGATAACAAATTTGCGTTTTTTATTTCTTGAATATTTTTATTTTGTTTTTCAAGTTCTGCAAGTTTTTGACTCTTTTTTGTGAATTCTTTTTCAAGGCTTTCATATGCTGAAAGCAAAGTTGCTGGGTCTTTAAACTTTCCAAAATTGGAGCCACTCACCTCTGAAATTTTTTCGACATTTTCATTTTGTGCTTTCTGATCACCCAAAGTTTCGAGTGTTTCAGAAGTGTTTGGTTGTTCCATGTTTTTTGTTTCTTCCATTGTTTTTATCCTTGTTGATTTTTATAGTTTTCGGCACATTCTTTAACAAGTTCACTTGTTGCATATTTCATTGACTTGTGTGCAAGAATGTGTGCTTCAATTTTTTTGATGTGTTCTTTTGAATATTTTTCCGACTCGCTTGAAAGCAAGAATTTTGTATGTTCGGTGATATGAATATCGTGGTCATCAATTTCTCGTGGGTTTATGTCTTCAAGTTCAATGTTCTCTTTCACTGCTTTTTTAATGTGAAGTGCAGAGATGTCTTGTTGCGACTCCCAAACACCAAAGCCAAGAGATTCAAGAAGTTTTGCTCGGTTTCGATTGGATAGTTTGCCGTTCTCGTCGTTCAAAAGACCATATTTATAGAGGTCAAGAAGCATATTCTTTCTTTGTGCTGGGGTTTCGGTGAGTTCATTTATTGTGTCAAGCACAATATCATCATTTCCAAGTTCGCTTCCTTTCCAATAGAAAATTTCAATTTCTCCATTCTCGTCTGCGATTCTTGAAAGTCTTGTTGAAAGCGCAAATTGCTTGTATAGTCTTATAATGAACTGTGCAATTTTCTTTACCGCACTTCGAATATATTCTGCCGTAACTGAAAGTCGAGTTTCATCTTGTTCAATCAAAAGGTTTAGAGCAGTTCCGCTTGAAACGCTTGATGGAACTGTGCTGTCCCGCATAAACTCACTTACTCCGCTGACGGTGATAAACTCGTTTAGCAGTCTGTCTTCTTCGTTGTTGAAGTCGTGCGGAATTGAACCGGCTTCAATAAATTTTGGAATTGTGCTTCCATTTCTATAAACAATAATTTTTCCAGGTGCGAGACCCTCTTCTTCAATGTTGTCTATGTCGACTGAACCATCTTCAACTGCTAAAACTCCACTTGCCAGTCTTGCCATATATTCGTGCTTGCGATTTTTGATTGCGTTGTATGCTCTTTGAATTGGAATGCAACGTTCAATCACGCTCACACCCCAAAAACTTCCAACTTGTGATGTTGAAACTTGTTTAATGAATGGGTATGACCTTGTTTTGTCTTTTGAAACCGAAAATGGAATTTCACCTTGATAAACAAGTTTGTCTCCCGCAACAATTGTAAGTTTTCCGTTTGGATTTTGATTTGTTGGCTTTTCATATTTTTCAATCACCAGTGCATGGTCGTGTTTAAGTGAGTGTGCAAGTTTTGGAATGTTGCTGTATCCGGTCACTGTGCCATGACTGATGAAATTTTCAAAAGTGAAAGTGTCAATGTCCTTTCCTTTAACAGTAACGCCATATTCATCTTTGATTTTTGAAACTGGATATGCTCTTGCATGAATAATGCTTTCGCAAGAATCAATATCAACGGCGCTAGATGAGTCTGGATAAATTTCGAATGGTGGACAAACCGAAATTGAAATGTCTCCATTTTTGATTTCTTTGCCGTCTTTTGTTGCAAGGGTGTCTCCAAGCGATTTATCCCAAACGACTTTATAGAAACTTGTTCCGGTAACCTCACTCCACACAGTTGCAAGAGTAATGAGTTCTGAAAGATTTGCTTTGTCGGTTGTTGCAGACAGGATTGCCTTTGAAAGTTTTGCGCAATAAAGGTCGCTTTGTTCGTTGCTTGTTGGACGAACCGAAACTGTTGGGCGAACCTTTCCAAGTTTTGCAAGTCTTGTTTCAATTATTGGTGCAATGTGGTTGTACACTTCTCTTTCTTCCCAATAATAATTTTTTGCAGAATCTTCAATTTCTTGCTTTGGTCCGATGATTGAATATTGATTGCCAAGCATAAAGTTCATGTTAAGTTCCCAAATGAGTTCATATTGTTTTCTTTCTTTTGCACGCTGTTTGAAATCTGAAATCACACCATCAACAATTGCCTTGTCTGTAATGTCGTCATACACAAATTTCTCGTTTTTGTCCGTTTTGTGTGCGTTTTTATCAATTATTGATGATGATTTTGCGTTTTTTGTATTTTTGTTTTCCAAATTATTTCTTCTCCGTTTTGTTTTGTGTAAATTTCTTTATCAATTTTTCAAGTTGTTTTAAACATTCGTCACAAAGGCACAAGTTGCCCTTGAATCCGTTTGTGTCAATGTTGGCTGTTGCCATTTTGTTGCACCCCGCAACGTTGCACCGAACATTGTTTTCACACTTTTCAATTGTCATTTTTCTCCTCCTTTAAAAGTTTGTTCAGGTTGTCTATTAGTTTGTTTTTATATTCAATAAGTTCTTTTTCGCTCATGGTTTCGAACTGATTGTCGTTCATCTTCTCCCCAAAATTTTCAAGAAGAATTTTAATAGCAAGCATATCAGGCGGAATATAGTGCGAGGTAACTTTTTTCTTAACCAGATTAAGGGGCTCTTGTGAATTGGTCTTTTTCCCATTTTTATTTAAAACATCATCAAAACAAAGTTGCTCTTCTTTTTCGGGTTTCAAAACATATTCAAAACTTTCCTCAGAATAAAAATAGCCCTCTGCTTTCTTTATCAGTATCTCCTTTATTTTGTCGTATAGTTCTTTGTTTTTTGCCACGATTGCCTTCCTGTTTTAATGATATACCTTTGTTTTAAAAATCGGTTTTTAGAGTGACGTTATTGGTGACGATTTCTTAAAATGTTTTTGTAAAGTTTCTCTTTGTTCTTTTGAATTTCGGTTTTCTCTGTTTTTGGTTTTTGATTTTCTGGGCGCGACATTATATAATAGCGAAGTTCGTCAAGACAGTGGTCGTCATATTTGATTGGGTTTTCACCTTTCCCCCAATAGTAACTCTTGATTTCTCTGATAAGGTTTGTGCAGTTTGAAAAAATAAAAAGTTTTGCCTCTCCGTTACTGTTTTTCAAATATGACTTCACTCGGTTTATTCCCGTGAACAAATCTTTGTTTACTTTTGGATTCACCGCGATTCCGTTTTCGAAAAATAGTTCGGTTACGCTTTTTGTTCCAGACAATGTTCTTTGGTTTGCGGCGCTGTCTATTAGTGCTTCAAGTTTCCCGTCGCTTCTGAAATGCCAGCCGAGATTTTTTGCAATTTCTTTTAGTTTGCTTGCATGATACGCAACATCTTTTTGCGCTTCATAATGCTCGGCAATAACAAAAATATTGCCGTCATAATCGCATGCATAAAAGTGTGCCGAAAGCGGATTGTTTAGTCCTGGGTCAATTGAAATATTGTCATAGTACTCTCTCGGAATTTCGAATGGTTCGATAACGTGGATGTTTGGATCAAATTCTTTATAAACCATGCCCTTGTTGTTCATTAAAAATTTACCGTATCTTCGTGAAATGAGTTCCTCTTCGCTCATGGAACTTGTAAGCCTTTTTAATTCGTCTTGACTTAAATATGGGTTGTCTGCCCACTCCATAAAAATTGAATAAACCTCTGAGTCGTTTTGTGAGTTTAAGTATATTTGGTCATAGATATATGTTTGCCCTTTGAGTGGCGTCATTGTTCCAAAAATATCACCGCATTTATCAAGCACGCGCATTTTGCATTCGTTATAAATGTCTTCTGGTGGCTCTTCATCAAACCACACAAAATCAAGGCTGGTTCCTTGAAATTTTTCTCTGCCCTCTTCACAAGATTTGAAACTGATTTTTGAAAATCCTCCAAAAGAATTTTTTACAACAATGGTGTCAATAACGCCATATTCTGGGCTGGATTTTTTGCCTGTGTTCATAATGATTTCTGAAATATATTCTCTGTCTAGATATTTCAAAATCTTTTCCTGCGCAACCTCTTTTTGAACTTTTGTTGAAAGACTTACAACCCAACCGAACACATCTTTTTTGTTTTCTCTGTATGGGTGAATTCCTCTTGCAAGCCAAACAGTTTCAACTGCTCCACACTCGGTTTTTCCGCTTCGGTTTCCACCAAAAACCCAACGATTCCGTTTGCTGGATTTGTGAAATTCGAGTTGCTTTTTATGAATGATTTTGCCTGTATTATATTTTGATAGAGCACTGTTTTTTCGCCGAAAAATCTCGCTGTAAATTGTGCTCAAATCACTTAAACTTTCACAAATATTTTCATGCTTTTTTGTTTGTTTTTTCATGGTTATATAATCTCTTTATAATTAAAATTTGAAAGCAAGAAAAACGCAAAATATATGTCAAAGTGTTGAAAATAGTGCAATAAAACGCAAAAATGCGACAAATTATTGCATTTTTTACATTTTGACAAAATATTATTTTATTGTTGAAAAATCATCAAAAAAATATAAAAATCAATCAATAAAAGTTCATGATTTAGTGTTAAAATTTAATCATGATTTTGAATGAAAATAATGTTCATAAAAAATTAAAAATTATGCAATTTTTGATTGCGTGTTTTTTATTGTTTTTGTTTGTTGTTTTGCCGTTTGGTTCGCCATTATTATGCGTTTCGAAAAATAAAATATGCTTTGCCGAAGAGCAGACTGAAGCGGTAAAAAAGAAATATGCGAAGGCAAAACAAAACTGCTTTCTATTTAAAACCACCGACATTTCTTCTTCTGTATATTCAAATGTTTATTTCTGTGTTCCTGAATCATATTTTGTTACCATTTTGCAAGAAGTTAGTTCGGCAGTTTTGAAAGTTGAATATAAGGGGAAAATTGGTTTTGTTGCTTCGGATACTGTTACAGTTGCAACATTTGTTCCAATTGTTCCAACACTTGATGATATTTATTGTGATGTTGTTTCGATATCTGGAACGCAACTTCGAACTTCTCCTTCTGCTGAAAACACCAATAACATTTTGACCATTTTGCCATCGTCGACAAAGAATCTTGAATATATTGCTTTGTGTTATGGCTCAAAACCAAATGGTGGAAATTCTGATGAATGGATATATGTTTACTATTATCCAGAATCTGACCCAACAAGTGTTTATGAAGGATATGTTTATTCTGAAAAAATTTGCAACATTTCGCCAATTGCAATCAATAAAGA
>USTJ01000009.1 GCA_900557585.1 uncultured Eubacteriales bacterium | reverse complement strand
TCCCGTAATTTCAAAAAAGTTCACTTCGTTTTGATATTTTGACAACTTGTCAAGTTCGTCAATATTCATCATAAAATTTTCAAGTTCTTTAATTTGATTTTCATCAGACATGTCACTCACTCCTGTTCGCCATAAATCAAAAATATTATATCATAAAGCATCAAAATAAAAAAACATTTTTAATGTAGATAGTTAAAAAACAAATCAAGCAACATTAAAACATCATAAAAAAACGCCCACCATGTGGTGGGCGCTTTTTTTTTGTTTTTGCCTTTGGTTTTCTTGAAAGTGCTTTGTTTCGAAGAATAGCATAATTGTTTTTATCGAAGCAATCAATAACCTTTGATTTTTCTTGAAGAGTGTCAACATAGTTCAAAATTGCTTCTGGAAGATAAATATAATAGTCTCCTTTATCAGACAACACAAATTGTTCAACATTGACTTTCTTCATTTGCTCTGCAAAAAGGTCTGCGGTGCGTTCAGCAAACAATGTGTCAACCAAACGAAGTTCCTCATTTTTTACAAGGATATTTTCAACAATGTCTTCACTTGAAACAAGACCTTTATCTTTTGCAAGGCGTAAAACTTCAATATAATCTGCAACATATTTCTTTCTCAAATCTTTTGAAAGACGCACGAAAGAAACATTTGGTTCGCTGTAAATTTGATAAATAATATTGTTCTCATCGCCATTCCATTTAATATCTTTAAGTGCTGGTGGCAAGATATAGAACATTCCAGGACGACGCAAAATGTTTTCCTTTGCAATTGCTTTGAGTGCATTCAAATTCATTTCACGAAGTCTGTCACTTTGTTGTTTATTGAGCCCAAGATTTTTAGCGTTTGCAAGAATTTTCCAACAAGCATCAGCAACCAAAAAGTTATAGTCACGATGATTCTTCAAAATTTCCTCATCTGTCATGTCGCCTTTGTCAAATTTATTGAAGAAAGCATCCAAAAGTTTTTGCTTTCCAAGAGGCAAACTCTTCTTTTCTTCCATTGCAAGAAGCCCAGCAAGTGTTGAGATTGACAAATACAATGTTTTTCCACTTATTCCTGGATCAGCCAAGAAACGTGCATTTGTATCAATTTCAAAATTTTCACAGACGTCAATGTCATCTTGAATGAAATATAAAAGCGAATCAGCAGGCATGATTGTAATTGCTCTTTCATAGAAATTTTTAATGCCATGACGAGCATCTTGCAAAGTGAATTGGTTTTTGTCTGCCAAGAATCTTAACATAAGTTTTTCTTCTGGGTCAAGTTCCAAATAGTCTAAATATGCAGACAACTTGTCTTGCATTGCAAGAACGTTGCAATACTCTTCATATTTTTTCACATTTTTTGTTGGCACAGTTTCAGATTTAAACCCATATTGATATTCAAGCATGGTCAAAATTATATTGAACTTTTCAATTGACACCTCAATTGCCTCATATGGGATTTCTGAAAACTTTTGAATATCTTCATTATTTAAAAATGGATAGTGCAGTTTTCCAACAAGTGTGCTTTCATCGTCTTCAAAGAAAAATGATCTTATTGCTTCTTTATCCATCATATACAAAACCCTCTTTATGCTTCAAGTATATCACAAATAAACAAAAAGTCAATATCGACTTTTTTGCAAGGCAAAGGCATAACAGCCAGAATAACACATATGCCAAAAGAAAAAACAACCCGCAAAGGTTGTTTTTCTTATCGTTTCATTTTCTATTATTTCATAATCTCATTTGATTTGATTTCGCCAAGTTTTCTTTTTGATCTTACAAAATATACCGCAGTTACAGATGCACCGGTAGCAAGCAAAACAAGCAAAATTGGAATGATGATTACAAATGAAATGTAACTTGCATCACGAACAGTTTGAATTTTTGTTACAATTTCTCCTTGTTTGTTCAAAGAAGCAAGAAATTCTTTTGTAACGTCGATCACAATAGAGTTGTCATCAACTTTAACATTTTCGAGTTTGTCTGCACGAACATTGTTTATATAAACATTTTTAAGTTCATATGAGAAATCGATTTTATATGAAATTGTAATCTTGTCACCAACACGAACAGTGTCAAATGAAAGGTTATCAATTGTTGCATTCTTAGAGGCTGATTTAACCTTGATTGCAACATCAGATTTCACAAACACAAGCCCAAGAGAAACATCTTCGTTTGCAATTGTTTTTGTGATAATGTTTTTATCAGCAGGGTTTGTGTTTTCAAGAGTAAACTTTGAAAATTCATAGCCACGATAGTTGTATGCAGTAACTCTGATTTTGTTTCCAGAAGCAAGAGTTCTCAAAAATTCGGTAACTTTATAATATGAATCAATAACTCTGCTATCTTCATTCAAAATTTCAACATCAAAATATCCCGCACCTTTTGAAAGTTCGTCGATATAAACGCTTGCTTTATAAAGTCTCGAATAGATTGCTTTCACATAAACTGTTTTTCCAGTTCCATATACATAGTCTTTTGTGAAAGTTTGCCCCAAAACATAGTCTTCAAAAGCACTGTTTGTTTGGTTGTAAATTTGATATTTTTCAATTTTATAGTCAGCATTAAGAGATCCAACAACTGTGTCGATTCTTGTGATAATGTCGCCAAGACGAACACGATTTGATTTTTGTCCATTCACAAAAATCATAGAGTTTGCGTCATAGTGTGAAAGTCTTTCATCATTTCCGTCAACAGCATAAACTTCAAGAACATAGAATTCTTTTTCAAATTTGATTTTAATGTCACGGTTTTGGTTTAAAGAAGAAAGAGTAATTTTGTTGTTTTCAACTTCAAATTTAGAAACACCTTCAATGTCAGAAACAACATATCCTTCGTCTGCAAGAGCATAAATTTCAAGTTTTTCAATTGCTGAAACATAAACTGTCAATTTTCCGTTCACATATTTGTTTTCATCAACAGCAACTTCGTTGATATATGCAACAATTTGTCCGTTTTCAGAACCAGCAACTTCAACTTTATAAAGTTTGTCGAAGATGATATTTACGTTTACAACGCCGTTTTTTGCATATTTAGCATAGAAATCAGCACCCAATGTTTGGTTGTTTTCTTGAATTGAAAGAAGGTCAAAATCGTCATATTGTTCGGTTTCGTTGTTGAAAAGTCTGCAAGCAAAATAGCGATAGTCATTGTCAGATGAAATTGTAAGTTTGATTCCAAAAGCCTCGTCAACCTTTCCGATTGTTGCAAGAGTGCTGAGGTGTGCATTTTTATCAAAGTTTTCAATCTCTGCCATGTTTCTGTTAACGGCAAGGAAATTGATTGTATAGTTTACTTTTTCATATTCAACAGCAACTGTGTGTGATGAAACCCCAAGAGTTTCAAACTTAAATTCACCCTCTGTTGATGTTTTTGAAGGTTCTTTTCCTTGTTCAAGGTTAAGTCCAGTATAAACTTTTACAGATTTTATAGCATAGTGTGCAACTTGTACAACTTTAATGTCATATTTCTCACCTTGATAAAGGTCAATTTTGTTTTTCACCAAAACGCCAGAAACATAAAGTTTTCCAAATGTTTCAACAGAAGCATCAAGTTTAAATTCAGTGCTGTTTGCACTTCTTATTGAAAGCAAAGAAATTTGACCACCAGAAAGATATTTATCTTTGTTTTCATTGGCATAAATATTGCTTACTAAAAGTTTTAAATCAAATGAAGAAGCATATTCGGTTCCAAGAGTCTCAAATCCATTTTCTTCTGCGGTGTTATAAACATTCCAAGAAGAGAAAAGACCATCGGCGCAAACAACCGTCAAATTAAGTTCGTCGCCATTTGCATTTTCAAGTTTGTTATCGGTTTTGTTATAATAAATTTCACCATTATATTCGGTTTCACCATTCATCACTTTGTCACCACTGTTCACAAAGTTGATTTGGATTTTTGCCCCAGCATTTTCAGCAAGGGCAATTTTTGGAGCAAAAGTAAAAGTAAAGCAAAGCATTGAAACAAATGCAAAAGCAAGACAAAGCAAAACAGAAATTTTAGATTTTTTATTTATGGTTTTCATTATGCTTCTCCTCCTTCTTTATTTGTTTCTTTTGGTTTTGTTGTTCTTTTCTTTGGCGCAGGTTTATCTGCTTTCTCTGCTGTTGCCTTTTTAGTTGCAGGCTTTGAAGCAGTTTTGGCAGTTTTTGGCTTTTCTGCTGTTTTTGTTGCAGTTTTGCCAGCACTTTTTGTTGTTGTCTTTTTTGCAGTTGCCTTAGGTTTTTCTGTTTCATCAACCTTCTTGGTTGAAACCTTTTTTGCAGGTTCTTTCTTTGGTTTTTCTTCAAGCGCCTTTTCAGCAACAATTTCTTCTTTTTGTTTTTCAAGAAGGGCTTTTTGTCTTTCCTCTTCTTTTCTTTGCTCTTCTTCTTTTTTGAGCACTGCATCTTGTTGTTTCTTTTTAAGTTTTTTAATTTCTTCTGAATTGTTGTTTGTCATGATTGAAAGAACAACGATAACAGCACCAAATCCAAGAGCCAAGAGCAAATAAATCACAAACAAAGCAATATATGCCCCGTTGATTTGTGAATCAACTTTAACATTAAGGGTATCGTTGTTTACAAAGAAGTCGTAAACATTTTTGTTTACATGAATTGTAATAATTCCGTTTTCACCATAAATTGCAACAGGTTTTTCTTCGCCAGCGTTAAGTTCGCGAACAAATTGTTCTGCTGATTTGCCATTCACTGTGAAACTTTTAATTTTATATCCATCTGAAAGGTTTGCATTGATAATGAATGTGTCACCAATTTTAAAGTTGTTTGAACTCAAACTCAATCTTCCGTTTTTAACAACACTTTCGCCTGCAATTTTGATGTCTGTTTTAATATAATCATATATAACAGCAAGACTGCGGTTTCCTTTCATAGCGATATATGCAGTTGTTTGACCAGGTGTATATAGGTCATCAACAATAAGTCCATCAAAGCCAACAAATGTCATATAGTCAATATTTGGAACAGTCACAGTCAAAATTGTGCCATAGTCAAAAGATTTTGAAAGGTCTTCAACCAAAACGCCGTCTTCATAAACTTGGAAAGTGTTTTCAGTTGCATATGCTTTTTGCATTACAATCGACAATTGGCAGTTTTGAATGAACACACCATAAAAGTCGATTTTGCCATCGACAACATATTTGTCAACAAAATCCGAAGTAATGTCAAGGTTTTTAACAATGTCTGCATTGTTAGCATCGCTCACATTTTTAATGTCGCCAGTTTTAGAGCGAAGTTGCCAAGACAAGAATTTATAATTTTGATAACTGAAAATGTTTTTAAATTTGATCAAATCAATTTTGTCGCCAATAATAACATGATCAGCAACAGGGGTGTTATAATATGCTCCAATATGAGTAATTTCAAGGGTTATAGGCTCGTTTCCAAGACGTTCGAAAACAGAGTTCACAATGTTAAAGCGAATTTCATATGAAACTGGTTCAAAGAAAATCACAACAGAAACATCTTTATATGCAACAGTCACAGAAAAATTAGAATCATACAAAGATTCACCATCATATTCATAATGAGAGAACTCATAATATTTTTCAGCGGTTGGAACAACAAAGATTTTTGTTCCAGCAGAATAATATTCGCCCGAAACAAAGTTCATAACATCACCAGCGCTATTTTTTGCAACAACATCAAATGCGCCAAAAGCCAAGCAAGAATTGTCAACAGAAACAGAAACCATTTTCTTATATGCATATCTTGCAACAATTTCAAGGGTTCCCTCTTTAACATATTTTGCAATGAACTCGTCATTAAATTCCAAAGAAGCAATGCTTCTTCCGTCTGAAACATTCACTTCGTTCATTCCATCACTAATGAAATAGCCAACAAATTCAAGATGATCACTTTCTCTGTCAGGTGCAACAACATTGTTTGTTTCATCAAACAAAGTTTCGTGTGCAGAAACAGAAATAGCGTCAAGATTCACGCCCATATTATTTGTCAAAAGTGTGTTATCTGAAAGTTTTGTCACGCCATCAGCGGAATATTCGGTTGCAACTTTAACAGTGAAGGTTTTTGCAACGAAATCAACAACAACATTTGTTTCAGCAGTTGCTGGTGCAATTGTAAATGTTTGGTTTGCAGATTCAGCAAGTGCAGTTCCGTCAACTGTAATTTGATTTAAAACAAAATTTTCATTTGGCAAAACTGTAACCTTCACACTGCAAGTGTTTTCTGTATCATCAACAACGCTTTTCAAAATCAAATATTTCTCATTTGACTCTTTAACCAATATGTTGTTAAGACCATCATATGTGTTTCCCTCATATGAAAGGTTTGCCGTTCCGTTTGTAACAGTCAAGTTTATCACATAATAGTTGTCGTTTTCAGCCTTTGCAAAGTTTGAAAAAGAAGAAACGCCAAATCCAAGCGACAAAACAAAACTTGCCATAACAAAAACTAAAACAGCGAAAAATCTATTCAGTTTTTTCAAGTTTGAATTACTCATAAGATTGCTCCTTATTTTTTACTATCAATAGTTTAAAGTTTTTTGAAAATCAAGTCAAACGAAAATAGGATAAATTTTAAATTTATTTTCTCTATTTTGTATAAATACAATTACAATAACAAAAAATCTACAAAAATAAAAAACTCATCACGAGTTTTCTATCTTGTCAAATCCAACAGCCATAAGCCCGAATTTATCTATGGATTCTGGCTTTAATGTCTTTGCGATTTCGTCTTCAATACGGTCAGTTGTAAGGCTTTTTGTAAAACCGGTTCTTTCCTTTCCAATCATGTCAACAAGTTCTTTCACAGTTTCAAAAAACAACATTTCACGAATGGAAACCTTCATGCTCTTTTCACCCGCATAAATTGTAAGAATGTTTCCTTCTTTATATGCCTTGTGGTCTTTGTCATCAAGAACAACAACAAAGTTGCATTTGCCGTCTTCCATTCTTTGAAAAGTTTCTTCATTAACTTCAATTTGATAAATGTCTTTCATATTCTTTCCTCAAAATTATTATACAAAATTTTCAATATTCAAGCAAGCAAAATAACACTGTTTTTTATAAATTTTACAAGTCACAAAATAAACATCAAAAATAAAAAATTAACACAAACTCAACAACGAAAAATCAAAACAAAGTTTTAAAATAGTGTAAAGTAAATAGCAAAAAATCACAACAAAGATTTCAAATCAAATTGCAACAATCTCAGTTACAATTAAAACCAAAAGTCGAGGGAAAATATCCTGCAACTAATAAGATACTTGCAACAAAAAATGTGTAAAACAATTGCTAAAAGCCAAATAAAATAATTGTTAAAAATCTTATTAAAAAGCAGTTCAAATCATTATCAAAATAAAAGCAAACAAAACACTACTAAACACTATAAAAAACAACAAGATTAGAAGCAAAAAAATATTGTTTTGAGTCTATTGTTCGAACAAGAAAATCTTGTTAAAAATTGTGCGTTTTTACAATCAAATTCAAATAAAAAATTTGATTATAAATTTCCACAACTACAACAACATTTCTAGCAAACAATCAATTTTTACAAAAATCTAATTTTATAAATTTTCTTGCAGTTTTGCACTTTTTGAACATATTTTTGCGTTTCTTCAAACTGAATTTGCGTTTTTTTGAGCATTTTATTTTCTCCTTTCATTCTTACACAAACTGCTTTTCAAAAATGCATACGATACCAGTACCATTTCCCGAGGATCTTTTCTGTGTACTCGAAGTTATCTCCATCGGATTCATGCCAGCTCCAACCGCCGCCGTCAGATTGAAAGCTCATGCTTGTCCCCTGGAACCCGAACGGAACATCCTCATCGGAGTAATAAAAGCCTTCATAGACGGTTTCTGAACCGAATCCGCTGCTGAATGTGGAAAACTCAATCATCCCGCATTCAGGATAATAACGAACATCTCTCCTCTTGTATCGGTCATCAGGGATAGCCCCTGTCTGAATAACTTCTGCAGCGAATTCTTCAAGATGCGTATAGTTGCATCGGACATACAGGTAGGTTCCAAGTTTGGAGGCCTTTCCCGATATGATCAGCATTGCAAAAATAAGGCAAAGACACAGAAGGATGATTTTTCCTCTTTGAACTTTCACGTAGTATCTCCTCTCTGTAGCTTTTTCGCGTGTAACTGCTTTAATACCTCATACCCCTTATATACGACATACACCACCGTTTGACATATAAACAGCCACATCGAAGCAAATGCTAAAATCGAAGAAATTATCATTATCTGTGACACATTGACCTGCCACAGAAGTTCTCCAACTCCCCATAGGATCAGCGAAAGCAGCATCATTCTGCGGTAACGCCACTTGTCCTTTTTCTCCGTACACAGCCGCCACGCAGAAAACGCAAGCAGTAGGATGATCGTTCCCCCAAAGATGGGGACGATCCATCGTTCATCTGACTGCAATGAGAAAAGCACGGAAAAGGTTTTGAATATCACAGGATACTTCATGTTCGTTCCTCCTAACTTATTGTAACGCTGCGAACTGAAAAGGCTTACTGGAATCGATATGGCAAGAACTTCGTTTAATATTCGCTTACTCGTTCGGCGGGATCACGGTCTGACCGGTTGCATAGATATGGGAGATAATGAGGTCTTGCTGTGCAATAAGAGACTGATAGGCTTCTGCCAGCATAGGATCTGATGCGCTATATTCGACATCACTCGGTGTTCTGAGCAGATAGGTATAGTTTTCCGTTTGCGCGACGACAACGCTGTGCCCTGCAATGACCGGCGGGTTGTCCTCGCTCCATTCGCCGGGGTAGCAGTCAATAAAGAAAAGAATGCCGCCCTCGCCGTTATCATGGGTTGGCTTGTGATAAAAGGTGATACAATTTCCCCCGTTTTGGTGGTGAAGGCCATATTCTTCTTTAACTTCAACTTGCCCCATCCAATTCAGCGGCATCTCCATAGAAAAACCCAGCTGATGATTCACATAGAGAATTGAAGATGGTTCCTCTGCCGATGCAGACTGATTTGGGATGGTATCCGCTCCGTTTGTTTGATCCTGTACTTCGTTTTTTTCTGAACATCCACTCAAACACAATGTGAGTACCAGAAGCATGACGATCCCTACAGAAAAGAGCAGAGAATTCTTTTGCTTCAATGCTTTTAGGTAATGTTTCATTTGCAATCTCCATATAATCACTGCTTTCAAAATAGCATGAGCTAAAGGGCTTACTGGAACCGGTAGCCTTGCGTGGTCAGCGCACTGAGATAGGCCAGATATATTTCGCGCTGATCAAAATAGATAAGCTCACTATTATCCACCTCATGAAATGAGACGATTTTCTCCGCCTCATCTACCCACACCGAATATTCCTTCATATGTCCCTCCCAATCACGTTATAGCACTCCAGTGCCTGTGGTATTGTAATTATCTTTATCAGTAAAGTGAATTATCCTTTAACATAGGGAAGATTCACGATTATATTAGTTCTTCAAATAAGTAATAGAGATCGTCCTCAGTACTGTAAACGATTACAAGAGTATTGTCGAATTGCTTTAGTGTTTTTACAAGCAAAGTGTGATTGGATGGAAGAAAGTCTTCTTTATTGCCCTGCGTTGATAGCAGTTTTGAACATGTTGTATCAATCACCCTCAAATCATCGTCGTGTATACTCCTCGGAGAATAATTTGAGCTACTAAAGTCAAAGACTGATCCGCAAACCTTATCATTTTTGCATGAGAGCTTAATGATTCTGTATCCATCACCGTGGAAGCCATGATCGGAGCTATAATATTCTTCAACCTTGGTCTGCTTCGGAATTGTTATGTCCCATCTGGAAGATAGCGTATTTAAGGGACTGAAATAAATCTTTCCTATGCCGTAGAACAGGAGAAACAATAGTGCTAATCCAACCAAGGTCCCAAAGTAAATTTTGAACATTATTTCCAGAATGAGCTTGATTGCGTTTTTCATCAGAATTAACTCCCATTATACGGGTCCCCACATTTAGTTTATACGCAAGCAGTTTTGTGGGCGGCTATTTTGACTGGTTCGGGGCTTTTGATTCCAATGCCTCATCAAAATCAAAAGTCAACCATATCCCTCTTAGAAACACTGATGCCTTCTTACGCAGGTGTCATCGTCATCGTATAGTTTGCGGTGCGGATCACGATCTGCGTTATTTTGCTATTTCGTCGCCCGTTCGTCCAATTGATCTTGCTGCTTTATAGATGCAACAGGCGGTTGATTTCTTACACAGTATTCACTTTTTGACGATTCAACCAATTAGAGTGCTGCCTCTTTGTGCAAAGTTTCAACTTGTGTTCTGGGACTTGTTTTATCTGCCAAACGATGCTTATAATCATTTCGCGGGGTATTTCACCTCGTGAGGAGGTTGTCCATGCTATCGTACTTACTCGCTGCGCTGGAAAGTGAAGAAGATAAGCGCAGATTTACAGAATTATACGAAGAAAATCATGTGCGTGCTGAGCAGACGGCGCTCCGTATTTTGAGAGATCCTCACGATGCCGAAGATGCCGTGCAGAACGCTTTTTTGCAGGTGATCCATCATTTTGATGAGATTTCCGAAATTCCTTGTAAGAAATTAGGCTTCTGGATCATCTCTATAGTGAAAAACGAAGCACTTATGATTCTGAGACGCAAACAGAAAGAGCTGCCGCAAGAGAATTGGGATACTTTTTCAGCAGATGTCAGCGATCCAACAAGCTATAACGAGCTTGTCCGGCTGTTCTCTCAGCTTCCACCGACCTACCGGGCGGCGCTGGAA
>USTJ01000008.1 GCA_900557585.1 uncultured Eubacteriales bacterium | reverse complement strand
ATATTCTACATATGAAACCGAAACTGTTGGTTCACTTTCAGGAGTTACAAGTTCAGGACATGCAGAAATTTACACAAACTCTTCCTCACTCAGTGCAATAAGCACAACTGTATCAAGAAGTGACACATCAAGTTTTGTTGCAAACAATTTGGTTTCAGGAAATTCAAGATATTCAATCAATTATATTGCAGACAAAGGATACAGCGTAACCACAGACGGCGCAGTTTCACAAAAACACTTCCTTGTTGAAGTGATAACAAAACTCAACCGTGTTGATTCAAACCGCATTTCAGCAAATTCAACCCACCTTGTACAGATTGTAGAAGAAAACAAAACTGTAAATGTAAAAATTACAATTCCTTCTTCAAGCAGCAGTGAACTTGACTATTCAATCCTTCCAAACAACATTGAGAAAACTCCAATCAAAGGAACTCTTAAAACTGGAACATTAACATTCACAGTGACTGTTCCTGTTGGTTCGGCAATCTATTTGTCATATCGTCTTGCAAAATTTGAAAAGTTTATCAATTATAGCGTGAAAACAAACAGCGCAACAACCTATTATTCAACTGCTCAACTTGCATACAGAATTCCACAAAATGCAACAAGCATTGAAATTGTTGCAAACTTTGCAAAAGCCTATACTTCAACAATCTATGAAAACGACAACAGCAAAGGCTCTGCCTCACTTGAAATTATTGCAGATGGTGCACAAGAAGTTCTTTATGTTGACGCAAACGACGGATATTCAGTTTCAGCAATCTATGTTGCAGAGATTTCTGAAAACGGAACGATTGGCTCGTTTGTAGATGTTTTGAACAACGCAACCAACCTTGCAAACTATCTGGGCACAGTAAATGCAGTTGTTCTTGGCTCAACAGCAGACTCATTTGGTGACAAATATATCACTTCTGTTGAATATACTTTTGCGCCAATCAAGCACATTGCTTTCAAGATTGAGTATAAGAAAATCACAACTGTGGAATATAAGTTTGTGAAAGATTATAACGTAACTGAAACTTACAAAAAATATTACACTGAAGACCAAACCCCTCTCACTCTTTCAGAAATCGAGAGGTTGAATCTTCCAGCAAAATCAACCGATTCAAAATATGCATTTGCAAACTATACATATAACAGCGAAATTATCACTGATACAACAAAAATAGACCTTGTTGACAACAACATTATCATTTTTGTAAACTTCAACCGCGGATATAACTTGCAGGTTCGCGTAAATCTTGTGAAAGATGGTGGCGCCGACTATGCAACCCCATCAAACGGCATTACAGTTACACTTGATGATGGTCTTAACACTCTTGTTGCAACCGACCAAATCAGCAACGTGTTTGCATATTTGCTCATCAATGCAATTTCTGTTAAAACTGTTGATGCAAACAACTATTATGAATTTGTTGGTTACTATTCATCAAAATATCAAAGTTCATCAACTCTTCTTTCAACAATTGCGACCTATTCATTTGGTGCAAAAGACATTGCTTCTCTTTCATCAGAAGAAATTGATGGTGAAACAGTTCTCATCATCTATGCAACTTTGAAAGAGCGCATTCAAACTCTTACTGTTGAAAAAGATTATGAAATGGACAACTTCAACCTCTATCACGACGGAACAAAACTTGACACAAAAACAACAAACCAAATTGTTTCAAGCGGAGCAAACGGAAACATTGCTTATAGAGTTGACGACAATGGAAACTATGTCCTCACCTATCCATATAGCATTCTTTCAAGTGATTTGAAGTTTGAAATTAAACAAGAAGGCTTCAACGAAATTACTGATGACCCAATGATTTTGAACAACCTTGTTTCAACATCTGTGTTCTATGAAAAACAAATTGGCGATTCGTTCTATCGTTTCGACAACTTCTATAACGAAAATGACTTTGCAGTTGGAACAAAATATTCTGCTTCATACACAATCAATTTCAAAGATTATCGTATTGGTGGAAAAATTGTTGCGAAACTTGTAAAACTCAATCAAATTGAATTTATCTATGATATTTCAGACGAAAATATCATAATTAAAATTCAACTTTTGAATGTTGTTGGGGGAACTGCAAACTATATTGATGTTGCTTCAAGCAACGGAAAAGCAACTGTTGGCGAAGCAATTCTCACCTATCGTGCAGAAGAAAGAACCGCACTTCGCGTGTTCGTTGACTTCAAAGATTATATTGGCGAAAAGCAATTCTCATCTATCTTGGTATCAGATAAAGATGAAGACATGCTTTCAAAAATTCTTTCATCAGCCGACCAAATTGCAACAATTTCTTGGGCAACAAAACTTTCAAATTATACAGCAGTTTCAAAATATATGAACGCTGAAAACCCATTCAATGGCTATATTTCAGCAAACAAGACATCTGCTTTCAACTTTACACCAACATCGAACATGTCATTTGTTGCTGACTTCATTGGTGGCTTTATCGACTTTGACCGTTCATATATCTCATCTGCATTCTATACTCTAGGTTCAGAAAGTGGTGCATATTCAAGACTTGATTCTGCTTCAACAATCAACGGAAAAGGATTCCAATTCCGTGCAGACACTGTTGGAACAAGAAAATATACATATGTATATGATTCAAGACAAGAACACTCAACAAACACATCATATATCGACCAATCAAATGAAAATAAGACTCTTACAGTTGGAAAAACCTCAGTTGTTTCAGCAGGACAACTCAATTTCCACTCAATCTTCATTCCATATGCTTTTGTGGAACTTGATGCGCAAATTGTTTTGAAATCTCAAAATGGTGTTGGATATATTGCATTTGATAACTTTGCTTCTTCAACAAATGGACGCAAACCTCTTCAAATGAACGATCAAACAACTTCAAGAGAGCAACTCAATTCAAAAGCAATAGATGCGAAAAAAGGCGTAGAGTTCTCTGCTCCTGCAATCGAGGGATTTATTTTCAAAGGCTTTGCAATTGTTTCAGTTGCATATTCAAGTGCCTATGACATTATGCAACTCAGTGGTGAAAACGGAATTGTTGGCGCTGAAACATTGAATATTATTGGCTATGACCACTATACTGTTGAAATGATTGGCAACCAAAAAACAATCACTCGTTTCTTCTCAAAGAAAATTGCAGTTTCGGGTCAAACAAGAGTAATTGCAATTTATGAACCAAGAGTTTATATCATCAAGGTTAACACATATAAATACTATGAAGACAACGAACTTGGTGACACCGACGAAAATAGAATGTTTGAAGACCAAACAGCGCTCGACAATAAAGAATATTCTCCAATCGACGCAGCAACAATCAAAGGTTCACTTCTTGTTCAACATGACCAAAGCATTAAAATCACATCAATCAACTATCAATTCATTCAATTTGCCGGAATTTCAACAACCAGTGCTTTGGACTCAAAGAATATCAGATTTGCATATGACACCGGTGCCGGAACAAATATTCTTGATATTGATGATGTTTTGAAAGATAACTCTAAATATTACACAAATCTCAGCGACTATAAAAAATATCTTCACGAAAAAGAAATTGATTCAACCAAAGACACTGGAAAGAACATGTTTGTTGGAAAATTGAACTCAAAAATTGTTGTTCCTGGACAAATCAAACAAGATGACGGCGAAGAAGTTTTCGTAACATCTGCTTCAAGAAACAACTTCTATGCACTTCATGTTACACAAGACTTCACAGTAAACTTCTTCTATACTGCCCTTTCCTATAATCTTCTCATCGACCTTGCAGAAACCGAATCAACCTATGTCTATGGTGCATTGGCCGGAGGAAACGGAAAAGGAAACTCTTCAACATATCTTGCATACTCCGAAGAGGTTCGTTCTACTGCTGGTTGGAAAAACCCATCTGCCGGAACCTATATCTATGAAGTTGACTATGGAACAAACAATAAAAACAGTGGAAACAACTCATACAAAATCACAATTGATGACAAAGACCCATTTGTTTATGTTGCAAACGACAGTAATGGCGTTGATCTTAAATATCCAACAAAGATTTCTGAAAGACTTATCATGCTTACAGACGTTGAAAACGATATCACTAAAAAGTATCTTTTCTATAAAAAGAACTCTGCTGGTGAAACAAACAAACCAGGTGTTGAAGTTAAAATTGCAAAATGCGAGGGCAACAGCGTTAAAGGCGAAACAATTGTTCTTGATGCAGTAACAGGACTTGTTTCTGCAAACAACTCACTTCGAAAATATGGTCTTGATCATAACATGCCTGATTTTGATTCAAACGGAAGACCAACACTTAGAAATATTTATAACTATATTCAATTCAGTGGTGGAACCCCTACTCTCAAGAAAAACTTGTTTACAATCATCATCAATGGTGAAACAAAACAAATTATTGATTCTCAAAGTGTTTCTAGCAAAAATATTTCTATTGACCTTCTCAATTCAACAATTCAAATTAAATATAAAATTATTGCAACCGAAAATGGTTTCCCAGAAGTAACTGTTGTTCAAAAAGACTCAACAAACAGTGATTGTTCGCTTCCGTCAACAATTTCAAAAGCAGAACTCAAAAACACAACAATAACCAAGAACAAACAAACTGCTGGCGAAGCAAACGAAGGAAAAACATCTCTTGTCGGCTTCAACCTTGCGCTGTTCGAAGATGATTCAATTTTTGAAGACGGAAACTTTGTTCTTGGAAACATTGACGTTAAACTTCGCATGCTTTGGCAAACAATGTCAAAACCAGTTGATGTCAGCGTTGCTATCAATGAAGGAAACGGAACTCAACTTACTGGTCAAGTTGGAAACGGTCTTAACAACAAACCTATTTCCGACACTTCTGAAAACGAATGTGGTTCAACCGGAAATGGATATTTGAAAGGTAATCACAACAGCGAAATCATGTCATATCAAATCTTCATTGTTAAAAATGGATATATGTATGTGAACTATTTGCAAGAAATTATTGATAAAACCAAAGACACAGACAAAGGAGCAGCAGCCTTTGCTGCATATGTTTACTATAAAATCTTTGGACAACCTGTTGGTAATGTTAATGAATATGGAAAGATCATGGCAACAGACGACTTGTATGTTGAAGGTGCTGGAACGGTTTCAGGACAAAAACTTGGAAATGGCGCAACAGGACACATTCTTGACACTCTTGACACAATGTTCCTTCTTTCCCTTCTCGACCTTTACACCGACTTCAAAATTTATACAAGTGCAGATAATATTGACAAAATGACCGATGACGAGAAAACACAATATTTCGTTAAATATATCGACAATGTTCTTGAATATCGTGTTGTTGATGCCTATGAACTTTATTCTAATAATGTTGATGGAAACTTCTTCAACAACTGCATGAACACAAACGACCTTGTTATCACACAATGCTTCCTTGAAGAGCATCAAAGCAAACAGGTGAACCACTATGGTGGCTGGCTTGGCTGGCTTTGGACTGCTGACAAAGGATATTCATACTATCGTGCAGCATCTGCAGAATATACAGTTTCAAAAGACAATGGTTCATTTGCTTCTGACTATACTAACGATCTTACTTTGGTTGACGGTAAAACAAACACTAAAATTAAAGACCCATCATTTGGTCAAAACATTGTGTCAATCTTCAACTCTGCAAAAGGAAAAGCAGGAACCTATAACCGTTTCATCACAATTGGATTTGCTCCAAGCGATGATGAATTTTCAAGAAACGAAAGCATTTCTGCAAAAACCAGAATCTATACCGACGCTGGAAAACGAGTTCTTACATCACTCTATGACTATCAACCAGTTCCAATTGTGAATGTTGTCTTCGATGTATTTATGTCATTGTTGACATCTGCAAACCCTATTGGTGCTCTTGTTATGGTTGTTGACAATATTCTTTGCATCTTCCAAGAAGACAGAAGAGGAATTCAAGACATGTTCATGAACATGTTCTAATAAAGGATAAAAACTATGAAAAATAAACTTATAAAAATTTTAACAACAATTTTTTGCCTTACATTTGTTTTATTTGGCTATATTTTGGGTGGCAAAGCAGAGTTTAATCGCTCTGCTTCTGCCCTGTCCTTTTATGCATCGCAAGAAGCAAAGAACAAAACGGGTCATGCAATTGAAGACGAAACTTCTGAAACAAACAACGAAGAATCAACTCCTTTTTTGGTTGACCCAACCATAATGGAAAATAAAGGCGACTTTGTATATGTCTATGACAATGCCGACTCTTCTTTAAAAGTAATAGACAAAAAAACTGCCGAATTCAGGGCTGAAAACACTGTTTTAAAAACAAAATTTGTTCCAACTGATATTTTGATTGTTGATAAATATATTTTGCTTATAAACACAATAACCAGCCAAATTCAATGTGTTCTCTCTTCTGATTTTTCTGAATATGAAGTTGATGCAACACTGATTGTTAAAATTGAAAACGCTTTCAAAATCTTGGTTGTGAATGTTGCAGGTCAAGACCAAATTTTGATTTGCCCTGAAAATCCAATTGAAAACAATCTTCATCTTATTGCTCTTGAAAAAGACCAAAATGAGAACAGGCTTCAAATAAAATCAGAAACCGAGTTCAAAATTTCAAACCGATATGATAGTTTTGCTTCATATGAAAACATTTTCGCATGTGAATATAACGGCAACTTGTTTTTGATTTTGTTCAACAACAACACAATGTTGTCTTTCGAATATGACATGGTAACAAAACCTGAAGAAATAACTTTGTCTCGTGCTGTGAACGGCTTTGACCAAATGGACAAACTTTCAGATTTTGGAGCAATTACTTTTGAAAATGGCGAAAAAATGTTTGCTATTGAACTTGAAAATTCAATCAAATTTTATTCGCTTAACATTTCAACAACCCGAACAGATTTGACCTATATTGAAAACAAAGATATTGCGATTGATGAAAACTTTGCACTCACCCACCTTTGTGCAGATCAAAACACTTTTGCGCTTTTATCTTCTGCTCTTCAACAAGTCAAAATTTACACCTTTACAGGAAGTTTTACAGATTTTAACATACAAACTCAAACAAAGAAAAATCCAAACATTGAAAATGTATTTTGGACTGATTATGACAAGTTTGTTTATGTTAAAGCAACAACAAATATAAATTTGTTTGACTTTCCATATAGTAAAACACAAATTGTGCAAATTCCAGAAGACAAAACAATGACAATCATTGGTGAGGGCAAAATTTCTGGTGGAGACGCAATCAAAGGATATTATTTCGTAATGTTCTCAACCGCTGACACCAACTTTTATGGCTATGTTCGTTCTTCACAAGTTTCACAACTTGAAAAATCAACCTATTCCTCACCAAAAGTCACTGTTCTAACTAACACTGCACTTTTAAAAATGCCATCATTTGTACGCGACAGCATTAACACTGAAATCATGCTTTTAAAAGCAACCGCCGACGTTTCTGTTGTAGAGGGCGAAAGCGGACTATATTCATTCTCTTCAATGGGAACAAAGTTTTTGCGTGTAATTGTGAAAGATGGTGACAATTCATATGAAGGCTTCATTGATGCATCTCGTGCACGCCCAAGAACAGTTAAAGGCGAAAGAGTAATCACCAACGCATCAATAAAGAAAAATAACAGTGAAGTTTTCACTTCCGAAGACAACACAAGCGAAATTATCACCCTTCTTGATAAAGGCGCAAGAGTTCGTGTTGAAGGAAAAAGAAATACAAAAACCAATCTTACAAAAATTTCATTCAATGACAATGCAGGAAACAAACACACTGGCTATGTCTATAACTATAACCTTCAAACCGACACTTGGACAATGCTTCAAATTCTTGGAATGACACTTGTCATTGTAAACACAATTTTACTTGTTGTTATAATTTGCATTAAAAACAAAGTTACAAAATAAGGAATCCAAATGATAAAACGTACAAAAATTTATAAATTTAAAAACGGTGCAACTCTCATCTATAAACAGCGAAAGGCCTTTGATATTACTGCTGTGAACGTTGGCTTTTTCGCTGGATATGGATATTGCGAAGGAAAACATGGTCTTCCTCATCTTCTTGAACACATGCTCATGAAGCAAACCGACCACAGAAGCCAAGAACAAGTGATCGAGGATAAAGTGAAAATCACACCACTAAACGCTTTCACTAGTCCTGATTTTCTTGTTATAAATTTTTCCGAGTCGAACCGAAGAGTTGAAAAATGTTTTGAATTTGCAAGCGACTGCTTGCTTAGTTCAAACTTTGACAAAGACCGTTTTGAAAAAGAAAAAAATGTTGTTCTTGAAGAAAGAAAAGATCACGAAACACAAGCAATGTTCGATTTCGACTATCAATCAGCAAACTTTATTCGTTATTTAAGCACTGTTCAACCGGGCTATATTTTTGGCTCACCAGAAGAACTGAAATCATATACCATTGACGACTTGAACGAATACAGAAAGAAAAATTTTGTTGCAGATAAGTTTATTCTTTCAGTTTGCACTTCCCTTTCTTTTTGCAAAATCAAAAAACTGGCAAAGAAATATTTTGTTGATAAACTTGCCGTTTCTGAAACAAAATCTGAACTTTTGCCACCACTTGACAAAAACATTAAACTAGACCAAAGCATGAAGGTTTATCAAACTCCTGAAAAGAACTATCAAGTTAAAGTATATTTTTCTTTGAAAACTGAAATAGACGAGTTCAGAATCAGTCAACTTGTGTTCATGGCACTAAGACCCCTAAACAACATGAATGACATGTTCTATTATAATGCAAGAAAACTTGGACTTGTATATTCTTCCTATGCTCTCAGTTCAGTTGACAATCTTTCAACCGACAACGCAGTTGTTGTTCAATTTTCAACAAGCAAATTTGAAAATATTTCAAAGATTTTTGACCTTTTGAATGAGTCTATCATAAAACTTAAAAATGGAATTATAACTCAAGAATATCTTGATCAATGCAAAGACAATGCAATCATCAAACTTGACAGCGAACATTACACTTCTTATAAAAGCAATGTAACTGACAACTTGGAAATCTATCAAAATCGCAGAAAGATTGAAAAAATTCCAAAGAAAACCAAAATCAAAGAGATAAATGCAATCACTCTTGATCGCGTAAACTCAATGATCAACCGTATTTTTGATAAAAACAATAAACTTTATATCTTCATGGAAGGAAATTTCGAAGGTATCACGGTTCCAACAATTGAAGAATATAAAGAACAAATCTACAAAAATGTTGATTAGTTTTTACTTTCAACAAATTTTTATATAAACGAAAATATATTTTCAATTTACTTAAAACATTTTACTAAAAAATAAAGCAAAAAAAATGCCCACAGGGCGTGGGCTTATTTTTTGTGTGCAAAAATTTTACAATGTCACAAAGTGGCATTTTTTATAATGCATTTGTGTTTGCAGATTCAACAATGTGGAAAGGAGATGTTTTTTCTTCTTCGTTTTCTTCCCTTTCCTCTTCACTTTCTTGCATGATTGTTGAAATTGAAACTTCATAGGCAGTTTTGCTTATCACAGTTTCTTCATCAATCTTTTTTTGATAAATTCGGCTTTGAATGCGACCTTTGATTGATACTTTTTCACCAATTTGAAGGTCACCTGCAAAACGAGCATTTCTTCCCCAAGCAATGCAAGGAAGATAGTCGCTTTTGTTATATGCGCGGTTCACAGCAATCAAAACATCAGTAATTTCTCTGCCAAAAGGTGTTGTTCGATAGATTGGCTCTTTGCAAACATAGCCGGTCATTTCAATTTGGTTTCCGTTCAAAATTTGCTCGGCTGGAACAATTTCCCTTGCAAAAATTGTAAGAATAAGTCGGCTTTTTTCTCCTTCTAATTTGTTATAAGAGCGAAGTTGACCAATAATTCCAATTTCCTCATCTTTGTTTGTAATTTCTGGCAAAAGTCGCTCTGAAATTGTGACAGGAAGAACATCAACTTGTGATGAAAGACGTTTCACCAAAATGTCAACCTCATAAAATCCTTCTCCGAGCACTGTGTGAGAGAAAACTGGCTCGCTTGCAAGTTTTCCTTTAATTTCAACTTGATTGTTTTTTTCATAATTGTTTATCATATCATACCTCTTTATTTTGTTTGGGCTATACCCTCTTTTGCACTCCGTTGTTATCAATTGTATAGTTGTTTTCATAAACAAGTCCGCTCAAATTCACCATGCTGTAACCTTGGCTTTTCAAAAATTCAATCACAAGTGGAAGAGCCTCTAAAATGTGATCGCTGTTGTTGTGGAAAAGGATGATTGAACCATTTTTAACACCACTTTTAACGCGGGTTAAAATTTGCTTAGCAGTCAAGCCTTTCCAGTCAAGTGAATCAACATCCCATTGAATGGTTTGAAGATTGAGTTTTTCAGCAGTCATTAAAAGTTGGTCGTTGTAGTCGCCATATGGTGGGCGGAAAAAGCGAACTGGCTTGCCCGTAATGTTCGTGATAAGTTTCGAACTCACCATAAGTTCACTTTCTTGGCTTGCTGGTGAAAGACTGCTCATTTTTGGATGTGTGTTCGAATGTGTTCCAATGTCAAGACCGGCGCCGTCAATTTCTTTGATTTTGTCTTGATATTTTTCACTCCAAAAGCCACCCAAAAAGTATGTTCCACCAACCTCATTTTTCTTTAAAATTTCAATGATTTTGCTGGTTTTGTCTGCTCCCCATGCAGCATCAAAAGTAAGTGCAACTTTCTTCTCACTTGTTGCAACGCTGTAAATCGGAACTTTTCTTTCGCTATATCCAAAGAAAACGGTTTGAGCGTTTGTAACCGACAGCATTGCACAGAGTGCAACACACACCAAAAGCAAGGTGACGAAAATTTTTACTGGACGAA
>USTJ01000007.1 GCA_900557585.1 uncultured Eubacteriales bacterium | reverse complement strand
CCTCTGAAACAATTGCATAGTCAACCTTTCTTGACAGAGTTTTGATAAGGTTTGCAACAAAAATTTCGCTTTCTTTGCTTGCAGTTCCGTTTCCAATTGAAATGACATCAACCTTATATTTTGAAATGAGTTCGGTCATTATTCTTTTTGCTTCGTCAATCTTTTTGAAAGGTTCGGTTGGATAGATAACGCTTGTTGCAAGAACAGTTCCGTTTTCATCGATAACTGCAAGTTTGCAACCCATTCTATATCCAGGGTCAAAACCAAGAATACGCTTGCCTTTTAAAGGAGCCTCCATTAAAAGTGGTTTAAGATTGAGTTCAAAGTTGTGGATTGCTTGTTCATTTGCCATGTCTGTCAAATCGGTTCTGATTTCACGCTCAATGCTTGGAGCAATCAAACGCTCAAATCCGTCTTCCTCTGCTTCTTTCAAAGTTTCTGCAAAAATTGTGTCTTTAATTTTGAAATTTTTCTCTACAATTTCAAGACATTTTTCTTCGTTATATTCAACCGCAACCTTTAAAAATCCCTCATTTTCACCACGGTTGATTGCCAAAATGCGGTGTGAAGGAACTTTTGAAAGTTCTTGTTTAAAGCCGTCATAAAGAGCATAGGTATCAGCCGATGAAACTTTTTGTTCATTTTCTTTGTCTTCATATTTATTTGAGTTGTCAATAACCTTAATTTTTGGTTTCTTTGCTTCTTTTTCTTTTTTCATGACTGATGAAATGAAGCCAGTTTTCTTGATAAACTCACGAAGTTCTTTTCTAAGGTCACTGCTATCACTCACGGTTTCAGCAATAATGTCTTTTGCACCAGCAATGGCCTCTTCAACATTTTTCACGCCCTTTTCTTCTGAAACAAAAGAAAGAGCAAGTTCTTCAAGTGTTTTTCCATTTTCTTTTTGAGCCAAAATAATGTCGGCAAGTTCTTGAAGTCCTTTTGCAATTGCTTCGGTTGCTCTTGTTTTTCTTTTTGGCTTATATGGTCGATAAATGTCTTCAAGTTCGGTGAGGGTTTTTGCCTCGTCAAGTTTTTTGACGATTTCTGGTGTCAATTTGCCTTGTTCGTCAATAGATTTTACAATGGTTTTCTTGCGGTCTTCAAAGTTACGAAGATATGCAAGTCGGTCGGCAAAAGCACGAATGATTTGGTCGTCAAGACTGCCATGCATTTCCTTTCTGTATCGTGCAATGAAAGGGATTGTGTTCCCTTCGTCGAGAAGAGAAATAAGATTTTTTGAATATTCTTCTTTAATATTGAACTCTTTTGAAAGAGCCTGAAACATTTCCATAGTGTTGTCCTTTTAAAAAATATTTTTGCCAGTTTTCATAGCCCTTTAATTATACCAAACCGCAGTCATTTTTCCAAACAAAAACATAAATTTGAAAGAAAAAAAGCACACAATAAAGTGTGCTTTTGTCTATTTTTCATTTGTTTTAAAATTTCAAAAGTGAAACAAGTTTTGCCTTGTCAACAGCCATAAGGAAAATTCCAAGTTTTGGGCCTTGACCTTTTCCAAGAAGCAAATTATAAAGAATCTCGAAATATCTTTTTTGAGTTTTCTTCAAAATTTGAGGGTCGTCGGTCATATATTTTACAACTGCATAAAGGTCGGTTTGAAGAGCATCGGTTGAATCATATTCTTTGTCCAAGATTTCCAAAGTTTTGTCAAGCCAAGATTTTTCTTCATCAGACAAAGTATCATAGAACTCTTGGTTCTTTTCTTCAAGAAGGTTCACTTGATATTCTTTGCCATAGTTTTCAACCCAGTGCCATGCTTTTTCAAGACGCTCTTTATAGTATGAAGTTGTTGTGTCTGTGTTTTCTTTTTGCATCAATGTTGCAAGCATGTCTGTGTTAAAGTTTACAATTGGCAAGAATGTTGCAAGATATGAGAAGTTTGGATATTTGAGATAGTCTTCTGTAACTTCGGTAAAATCAAGAATTTGTTTGTTGCCTTCATCAATTCTGCCCTCGAAATACATTTTAACCCAACGGTCAAACTCGCTGTAATAACGAATAACGTCGTTGTCAAAAGCAAGAGCAAAGTTTTGTGATGGTTTATATTTTGCATAGAACCACAAAATTTGATGACGATCATAAACTTTCAAAAGGTCTGTAAGTGTCAAAACATTTCCTTTTGAAGAACTCATTTTTGCTCCGCCACCCTTGATTCCAATGAAACTGTATGGCTCATATACTGGTGCTTGATATCCAAAAATTTCTTTTGCAACACGGGTTGCAACATCTTTGCTTCCGTTTTGAGAAGAGTGATCCATTCCGCCGGTTTCAAAAGTTACATGTTCGGCTTGCCAACGCATTGGCCAGTCAACCTTCCATTGAAGTTTAATGTCACGGCAGGTTTCAATGTTCACAACTTCTTTATTTCCACATTCGCATTCATATGTAATGTCGCCAGTTTTGTCATCATAATTCACAATTTTTGCTTGATGATGACATTTTGAACAGAACACAGATGCTGGATAGAACTCGTCTCTTTCACCCTCTTCTGCATCTTGGGTTCTGAAACTGTCAATAATGTCAAAAATTTCTTTTCTTTTTTCAAGAGCAAGACGGATTTTGTCTTTATATCTTCCGCTTCTATATTCTTTCTCTTGATAAATTACTTCAAGTTCATTTCCAACATCAATTCCCATTTCGCGAAGTTCGCCAAGAAAACGGTTTTGAAAATATTCAGCATATGACTCGTTTTCTGTGAAAGGACTTGGCATGTCTGCATAACTCATTCCAATATATTTTGAATATTCTTCTGGAACGCCAGCAGGAACTTTTCTGAAACGATCAAAGTTGTCGATAGACAAAATGAAACGAACCTTTTTCCCAAGTTTTTTAAGCGCACGAGCCACAAGGCATGGTGTGATAATCTCTCTAAAATTTCCAATATGAACAAATCCAGATGGGCTCACGCCGGCTGCAACGGTATACACCTCTTCATCTGGGCGTTCTTTAATGATTTTTTCTGCAATTTCAAGTGCCCACATAACATTTCTCCTTATAATGCAAACAATATATACTAAATATGTGCAAAAGTCAATCATTTGCAAATTTTACTCCACCCCAAAGGCAAAAAAAACACATATTAGCAAACCAAAAATAATATATTTGACTATAAAAAGGAGTCATCATGCCAAACCACAGCGAGCAAATTGCAGATGTTTTAAAAAAATATAAATCATCTTTAAACGGACTTTCGCCCGAACATGTTTTAAAAAACAAAGAAAAATATGGCGAGAACAAACTTGAAAAAAAGAAAAGTGACAGTTTTTTAAAACGTTTTTTATTGCAGTTTAAAAACCTTATGATAATTGTTCTTATCATAAGTGCAATCATTTCAAGTGTTGTTGCAATTTGCAAAAAAGAATATGGCGACCTGTTCGAAGGTGGGCTTATTTTTGTTATTGTTTTTGTGAACGCACTTATTGGTGCACTTCAAGAAAAGAAAGCCGAAGACTCGATTGCGCTTCTTGCAAAAAAGACCGAACCGAAAGCAAAAGTTTTGCGAAACGGAAAAGTTTCGTTAATCCCCTGCGAAGAAGTTGTTGTTGGCGACATTCTTTGTTTAAAGGCTGGCGACTTTGTTTCTGCCGACGCAAGGCTGATTGAAACAAACAATCTTAAATGTGACGAGAGCACCCTTACGGGCGAAAGCCATGCATCGCGAAAAGATGCAAACAAAATTTTGAAACCAAACACCCCGCTTGCAGAACAAACCAACATGGTTTTTTCGGGCACCAGCGTGACCTATGGCAATGCGAAAGCGGTTGTCACAAGTGTTGGAAAGAACACAGAAATGGGAAAAATTGCAAAAATGCTTTCTTCATCGGTGAAAGAAAAAACTCCACTTGAAAAAAACATTGACAAAATTGGAAAACTTTTAACTTTTGCAATTTTAGGAATTGTTGTGATTGTGTTTTTGGTGGAAATCATCTTTTCCAAAAACATAAGTTTTCTTGAAGCCTTTCTGATTTCTGTTGCACTTGCCGTTGCTGCCATTCCTGAAAGTTTGCCCGCAGTTATCACAATTGTAATGACTCTTGGAGTTGTTCGCTTGGCAAAACAAAAAGCAATTGTAAAAACTCTGTCAAGTGTTGAAACTCTTGGCTGTTGCAATGTGATTTGCACCGACAAAACTGGCACTCTAACTCAAAACAAAATGACAATTAAACACATTTTCACAAACCAAAAACTTGTTGAAAATTTCAATGAATCAAACACCGCCCTTGAAAAACTTTATCTTGCAATTTCTCTTTGCAACAACGCAACAGTTTCAGAAGACAAAAACATTGTTGGCGACGCAACCGAAACAGCAATGCTTTCTCACCTTTTAAAGCATGCACCTTTGTTCATTTCAAAACGTCAAAATTTTGAACGCAAAAAAGAATTTGCATTTGACTCTAACCGAAAAATTATGAGCACCATAAACAAAACTGAACATGGATATGAAATGTTTTGCAAAGGTGCACTGGACTATATCCTTCCTCGTTGCAAAAGCGTTCTTGTAAATGGAAACATTGAACCACTCACACCTTTTCGTGAATCGCAAATTTTGGCGCAAGTGAAAGTTCTAACCGAAAATGCCGAGCGAGTTTTGGGCGTTGCTCAAAAATTGGTTTCGCCCGACAACATTGATTCTGAAACCGAAGACAACTTTGTTTTTCTTGGACTTGTTGGCATTGTAGACCCACCAAAAGACGAAGCAAAACAAGCAATCAAACAATGCCTCAAATCAGGGCTAAAACCTGTGATGATAACGGGCGACCACCCCGACACGGCATTTGCAATTGCAAAAGAACTTAAAATTGCAAAGCACAAAAATCAAGTGATGACTGGCAGTCAACTTGACAACATTTCGGTTGAAAATCTTGCAAAAATCATTGACAATTTCAGTGTGTTTGCACGCGTTTCGCCCGAGCACAAATCAAAAATTGTAAAGGCTTTCAAAAAACAAGGAAAGGTTGTTGCCATGACCGGCGACGGCGTGAACGATGCGCCAAGCATTGCAGAAGCAAACATTGGAATTTGCATGGGAAAAAGCGGAACCGATGTTACAAAAAGCGTTTCCGACCTTGTGATTACCGACGACGACTATTCAACAATTATTCTTGCCATAAAGCAAGGGCGAACAATCTATTCGAACATTCAAAAAATCATTTTGTTTTTGCTTTCAACAAACGCCGTTGAGGTTCTTGGAATTTTCATTTCGGCACTTGTTCTTCGAAATGCAATTTTCCTGCTTCCGTCGCAAATATTGTTCATAAACCTTGTAACCGACAGTTTTCCTGCATTTGCCCTTGGAATGGAAAAGCCCAAAAAAAACATCATGGAAAAACCACCGCGAAACACCAAAGAAAACTTGTTTTCTGGAAAAATTGGAACCAGCATTCTTTATCAATCGGTTGTGCAAACCTTTATTGTTTTGATTGTTTTTGTTTGTGCTTTCCACGCCTATGGCAACATTGTTGCAAGCACAATGATTTTCATTATCATTTGTCTGATGCAAATCATTCACAGCATCAACTGCAAAACAACAAACAGCATTTTCTCAATCAACATTTTCAACAACCGCTCGTTTAACCTTAGTTTTCTTGGACTTTTGGCACTGATTTTGACAGTTGCTTTTGTTCCTGTTTTGCAAACCGCATTCGGCATTTGTGCTCTTTCATTAAAACAATGGCTCATTGTCATTTCAGCAAGCATTTCAATTGTGCCACTTGTGGAAATTTGCAAGTTTTTCGTGAATGGATATTATAAAAAACACGGCGAAAATTCATTTGTTCAAGAAAATCAAAACATTAAAGTTTCAAACAAAACCACAATTTAAACAAAAAAAGAGAGTAAAATTTACTCTCTTTTAAAATGCTTTTTTCTTTGTTAGTTCATTGTAATGATAACGCCGTTTGTTCCCGTTGCGTCAATGTTATATTCAAACGAAAGGTCGCCAAGAACCTCGATTCCTGAAAGAAGAACTCCACCAATTGCCTCGGTCATTTTTTCTTGTGTCATTTCATCTTCTGGTGGAAAAATGAAACTTATCATAAGGTCAATCAAAATTTCACTTTGTTTTGCAGTTCTTCCGTTTATCGCCATGTCTTGTGGTTCAATTTTCCAGTTGCCGTCTTCGCCAAGCGAAATTGAATAGTCAACAGTGATATAAAGAGTTTTTGGAATAATCATGTTCAAAAGGAAAATTGGAGTGTCCATTGCTTTTGCCATTTGTTCACGAACCAATGATGTATCAATTTTAAAGGTGCAAGAAATGTCTGCACTGTTGGTTGAATAGGTGAAACTTCCACCCTCTTGAACTTGTTTAGGGTTCACAATAAATTCAAGAACCGTAATTTTAATGTCGCCAAGATGGTTCAGGTTTTGAAGGTTGCTTTGAACAACCCCACTTGCCAAAATGTCGTTTAAAACACAAGCAAGTTCCTTGTCTGTAAAATGATAGACACCAGCATTCAAACTTGCCTCGCCTTTTGAAACTGAAACATAGTCAATTTTGCCAGTTCCGTCTTCTTTTGGAAAGCCTGCTCCAACAAGTTTTTTGTTTGCAGAAGTTTCGTCTGCTTTGGTGTATCCATTTGTAATGATTTCACTTTCTTTTGGGCTTTTATAAAGTGTTTGCATCATTCCAACAAGTTCGCCAAGGTCGTGGATTCCATATTGCGAAAAATATTTTGGAACAACAAGTTTGTCAATTGCAAAATATGCACCACAACAAATTGCAACCAAAATTGCAAGAACAATTGTAAGTTTTAAAAAAAATCCAGATTTTCTATGTTTTTTCATGTTCGCCTAGTTCACAATGTTATAGTTAATTTGCCCACGAAGAAGAAGGAATAAACAAATTCCAGCAATCACAATGCAAATTAAAATTTTCAAAATGCTGAATCTTTTTTTGAACATTCCCCTTTCCTCCACATTTTATATTATAAGTTTACATTTAGTTTCTTGCTTTGTCAAGCAAGTGTCCGTTTAGCATAAATAATTTTTATGATTTGCTCGGTTTTAGAAGTAATTTTCACATTTTCTGAAATGTCCATTCCCGCAACTGCCAAAATCTTGTTTCCAACTGCAAGAACAGGAATTTGGTCACGAAGTGCTCTTTCAACTTTTTTGTCGGTGAAATAGTCGTTAAGTTTCTTTGTTCCGCTTCCAAACTTTGTGAAAAGGTCGCCATCTTTTCTTGTTCGCCAAACCGCAGAAAATGGAATTTTTGCAAGGTCAAGATAATGGTTGCCATCGCCAAACTCTGGGTCTTGTTTGTCGGTTATGTTAATGGCATAAATTTGTCCAAAACCTTTAAAATCAACCTCTCCAAGCACAAATGGTTTTTCGGTTTGTTTTTCTTTTATCTTCTTTTTAGAAATCACAACGCCGTCATAAACCTTAACGCCATAAAGCGAGCAAGGAAGCGACACACTTGCACCACTTTTCATTTTGAAAAGTTCCAAAACCGCCCGCAAATGTTTTTGTTCGATGTCTGCAAAAACACCAATTTTTTCAAACGCTTTTTTGATAAGTCTAATTTTTACAGCAACAGGTTTTTCGTCTGCTTCTTGCATGATTTTGACCTCGGTTTTACCCGCTTTCAAAAGGGCAACTGGAACCTGACTTTCAATGAAATCATCATCAATTTTGCAACGCTTTGCAAACTCGCAAAGAGCGTTCACTGCACCCGGATAGATTTTTTCAACCTCGGGCAAAACTTGGTGTCGAAGAAAATTTCTGCGATAGTTCACATCGCTGTTTGTTGAATCTTCAACGCTTGGAACCTTGTTTTGTTTGTTATATTCTTCAATATCTTTTCTTGAAAAGTCCAAAAGAGGACGAATAATGTTTCCCGAAACGCTTGCCATTCCGCTTGCGCCCTTGATTGAACTGCCCCTGAAAATATGCATCAAAATGGTTTCGGCTTGGTCATCTTTATGGTGAGCCACAGCAATTTTGTTGGCTTTTTCTTTTTCAAGAGTTTTTCTGAACTCTTCATAGCGAAGTTCTCTTGCACTTTGCTCAACACTTTTAGCATATTTTTTTGCATATTCAAGCGCTTTCACCGCTGTGCAAGTAAATTTCAAATTGTTTTTTTCACAAAACTCACGAACAAACTGTTCGTCACGGTCTGCCTCTTTGTCGCGAATGTTATGGTTCACATGAAGCACAACAAGTTCAAAATCGGTTTCTTTTTGCTTTTGCATTAAAAGAGACAAAAGACACATAGAGTCTGCCCCTCCACTGCAAGCAACAATCACTTTGTCGCCCTTGAAAACATATGGGTTCAGTGCATTATAGTCAAGTTTCATGGTTTTTCTTCCTTTGCACACATTATAACGATTTTTCAAAACAAAATCAAGCACTAATATGATTTGCAGAAATTTTCAAAACAATAACCGTCATGTCATCTGGATGTTTCGTTCGGCTTTCCGCCTCTTCTAAAATGTCATCGGCAAGCATTTGAATGTTCATGATTGTGCTGTTGTTTACAAACGAAACAAAATCTTCAACCTTGTCAAAACTGTCAACAACTCCATCACTTGCCAAAACCACAATGTCTTGTTCTTTCAAAACCACACTTTGAACTTGTGGAGCAGAAACCTCGGTGATGCCAAGTGGCAAACTGTCACAATATATCATTTTGCACTGATTTTTAGATTTCACAACACTTATGGTTGACCCAACTTTCACAAAATCTGCAACACCTTCGGAAAGGTCAACAATCATTGCATCAAGTGTCACAAAACTATCTTCTGCGCGTGGAAGCAAAATTTTGTTTATGCTTGAAACAATGGTCTCGCTTGAAAAGCCCGCTTTATAAAAGTTTTCAACCAAATTCAAAGTGTCGGTTGCAATTTTGTTGGCTTTTTCACCATGCCCCATTCCGTCAGAAATGGCAAACAAATAGCGATTGTTATCAATTTTCACCATTCCCGAAGTGTCACCCGAAACACTTGCATTGTCTTTCGCATTCGACGCAAAACCAACCGCCAATTTATATTTCTCGCTTGGCACAAAAGAAGCAATTGTCCACCCAGAAAATTTGCTCATTTTTCTCTCTTCCAAAGAAAAATCAATTTTAAAAATTGCTTTTAAACCATTTGCAATTTCGGGCGACAAAGCATCTTTGTTTCGAACAACCAACACAACTTTTTTAACACCAAAAGAGTTTGTTAAAACCACACATTCATTTATCACAACATTTCTTCGTGAAAGTTCGTCTTGAACAAATGTTGAGCGCACTTTATCTATTGTTTGTTCTTCAAAACTTGTTTTTGCAAGTTCTTTAAAGATTTGAGCAGTTGAGCCAAGTTGCTCGCTTATCATGATTTTTCCTTGGTCATTCTCTTTGATGGTTTTTTCATATTCGAAATATTGTTTCAGCGAAGAGTTCACCTCGGCAATCACGCTTGAAAGCGACACACATTTTTCGGCAATCAAATTGCTTGCATCAAGAATTGTAACTTTCTGCTTTTCCATTCCGAACAAAAACAACTTTTCAAGCGACTGCTTCACCTTCTGATTCTCTTTGCAAAAATTTTTGTTTGGGCACCTTTCACAAAGTTTAAGCATTAAATCTTCTGAAAGCATTTCACAAGCCCCACTTCTTTCCGCCGAGCCAATGCTCAAATTTCGATATTCATTTTGCATTTCAGAAAAAAGCCCATTCACCATTAAAAGGCGGTTTTTCACTTTTTCCCGCTCCCCTAAAATCAAAAATTCAGAAAGCAAACTTCCTTCATATGAAAAACTGAAATTTTTCACCATTAAAAAAATCTTATTTGGAACAAACAAGAAAATTAAAACCGCAACAAAAAGCGGAATCACCGAAAAGATATTATATGAAACATATGCATTGAAAAACAGTCCAAAAAGAGCATCACAAAAAAGAATCATGATGCCCGAAAAAATGCGTTTGTTTTCGCAAAGAAGACACGACACAATTGCAAAGCAAACAAAAATTGCCATGAAAACAAGCGAGCCCGAATCAAAAGCAAAACCAAGCCCTGCAAGTGCCGATAAGCAAAGCGTAACAGTTTTTGAAAAACTTCTTGAACAAAGCAAAACTAAAAACGCAACAAGAGCAACTGAAACAAAAGCAAACGAAGAAAACATGTTGCTTATTCCGCAAAAAAATGCAATGCAAAAAGCAGAAAAACAAACAGTTTCGTCACTTGTGAAACGACTTTGAACACCTCGAACAAAAATTGCTTGAAATGCAATTTTGAAAACATAAACAAAGCAAAGCGAAACAAAAATTGAAACCGCACAAATCACAATTTTCTCGGTTGAATAAACATTGAAATATACATATCCCGCCTGGCTTATCGCAGTCATTATAAGGCAAGAAACCAAATTGATTTTCTTTTTCAAAATTTTAAAAAGAAGCCACAAAAGCACAATTGAAAATGTCGATGATGCAAAAATAATAAGCCCGTCAAGCGTCAAATTAAAAATCATGTTTGAAACAAAATATGAAAAAGCAACAAAAAATCCATTTTTCTTTAAAAGCAAAAGTGCAAAAGCAAAAGCAATTGAAAACGGACTCATAATTTCCAAAATGCAGGCTTTGGCAAGCACCAAAAAACAAACAAAAAGCAAAGCATAAATCAAAATTGTGCCTTTGTTTTTCTTTAAAATTTCTTTAATTTTCGCCATGCTTTCATTTTATCAAAACTTCTGTGCATAAGTTTCAAGAAAAAACAGGCAAAGATAAAGAAAAAGTTTTTTCTTGTCGAAATTTAAACAAAATCATTTTTTTCAAAAACTTTACACTTGGTTTTTGATTTGCTATACTTGATTCAAGGAGAATAAAATGAAAAAATTTCTAAACTATTTTTTGGTTTTCATCATGCTATTTTCTTGTGGAATCTTTTTTGTTGGTTGCAAAGAGCAAACTCCAAAACTTGAAACCAGCAACAACATTCAAAACCTTGTTGTTTTGATTGGTGACGGCATGGGCGAAAATCACATTGAAAACGCCAAAATTGAATATGGCATTTCTTCACTTGAATTTGAAAACGACTATAAATGCAAAGTGAACACATCATCAAAAACACTTCTTGGGCCAACCGACAGCGCCGCAGCCGCAACCGCAATGGCAACAGGTCATAGCGTTAAAAATAAAGTGGTAAGCAAAGACGGAGACAAAGACATTCAAACCATTTTGGAATATGCTTCTTCAAAAGGAATGA
>USTJ01000006.1 GCA_900557585.1 uncultured Eubacteriales bacterium | reverse complement strand
AACGCCGGCGCGGATAACTGCAAGTTGACTTTCCTTTACATCGCCCTCAACACGCACAACATAGGTTTTTGTAATCTCGTGTGATGGGTGTGTTAAAACATAGGCAAGGTCGCCATCGTTTGTAAGAAGCAAAAGCCCCTCACTGTCATAGTCAAGTCTGCCAACAGGTTTAAGTTTTTTATAGCGTTCTGGAAGAATATCAATCACTGTTTTTCTTCCGCACTCGTCATGCATGCTTGTAATGACACCCTTTGGTTTGTGAAGCATGATATAGTCAAACTCGGTTGCAGGTTGGCAAAGGTTGCCATCAACAGTAACTTTGTCATTATCGCCCACAACAAAAGCAAGGTCTGTGCAAACTTTGCCGTTCACACAAACCCTTCCATCTAAAACAAGTTGTTCGGCTTTTCTTCTTGAACCAAAGCCCGCACTTGCCAAATATTTATTTATTCTCATTTCTTTCGCCTTTACATTTGTTGGAAAATTTTCTGTAAATTATCCTCAACAGAGCCATTATTCTCTATATTATTTATAATATATATTTTATGCGAAAAAATCAACTGTTTTTCAAGATAAACTTGCATATTGGCGAATGTCTGGCTATTTTTATTTCCAACATTTTCTTCGGTTCCCTCTTCAATTTTTAAAGTTAGATTTGTCTTTTCTTGGTTTGAAAGTGGAAGCGAAAAATCAATATCTGAAACAAAAGCCTTTTCTCCTTTGTCGGTTTTCAAAACATACTCTTTTCCCTTTTCAATAATTTTGCACATTGAAAATTCTTTAAAACCTTTTTCAAGAAGCATTTCACAATCTTCAAACATTGGCACACAATTAAGAAGCACACAAATAAGTTGCATATTATTTCTTGTTGCACTTCCAACAAAGCACCTGCCCGCACTCATTGTGAAACCAGTTTTCACACCATCAGCACCTTCAAACTTTGAAAGCAATTTGTTTTTGTTTTTCAAATTTCGATTATATTTACTTTCAAGTTCATTTGAAATTTTCTTTTCTTTGGTTGAAACAATTTCTTTGAAGGTTGGATTTTTCATTGCATATGCAGTAACCTTTGCAAGGTCATGTGCCGAAGTATAATGTTCTTTTTCTGAAAGCCCATGTGGGTTTTTAATGTTGGTTTCTTCAAGCCCCAAATCTTTCAAAAAAGCATTCACATCTTCTGCAAATTTTTGAACACTTCCAGAAGTTTCAATTGCAAGGGCAACCGCACAGTCATTTCCAGAACGAAGCATAAGACCATATAAAAGTTCACGAATGGTTAGATGCTCACCTTCTTTTAAACCAATACTTGTTCCTGAAATTCCAACTGCCTGTTTTGGGATTTCAACATCTTTGTCAAGGTCTGCATTGTGCTCAATTGCATATATTGCAGTGATGATTTTTGTTGTGCTTGCCATTGGCAATTTTTCATGTTCATTTCCTGAATAAAGCACTCTGCCAGTTGATTGTTCAATCACTATCATGGCTTTTGCATTTGACAACTTTTTGCCATTATCAGCAACAGCAACATTATTATTCACTGGAACAAAAAACGCAAATATTATCGCAAAAAGTGAAAATATGGACACAAAACAGTGATTTTTACTATTTATTTGCATTTTTGCCACCTTTATTTAGCATTTCTGTAACATTTGAAACAATGTCTGGAATGGCCTCCATAAGTTTATCATATTTGGATTTTTCATCAATACGAATAAGTTTTGAAGAGCCATCTTTCACCAACAAAAAACCAATCGGCTGAATGCAAACTCCGCCACCAGAGCCCCCAGCCATTGGAATTTTTTCAGACTTTTTATTTTCTCCATATTCGCCACCACCAGCAACAAAACCAACCGAAACTTTTGTGAGTGGAATCAAAAGTGAACCCTCTTTTGTTTCAAACGGAATTCCAATCACCGTGTTGGTGTCAAGAAAAGTTTTGATTTTAGAAATGGCACTTTCCATTAAATCGTTAATTTGATTGTTAAACATTTTTCTTCTCCTTCAACAATTGAAAATAATTCCTATATGCAATAAACACCGCAACAAACATATCAAGCAAGCAGAATGAAACAACAACGCTTGCCGATACTTCTAACCGGTCATCATCATAGATTGGGTCTATGTCGTTATAGATTTTTACATGGCTATATTTATCAAGAAGTATTGCTGACACTATCGCATCAAACGACAAAACATAGCCACAAAGAAGCGACACAAGTCTTGCATCTGTGTTTGAGCCACAAGTGAAATACCACTCGAACTTCTTTACATTTAGTCTTTTCAAAAGGGTTGAAAAATATACCGACAAAAGACTTATTGGTTTCTTCTTTTTAGGCTTTTTCTTTTTGTTCTTTTCAAGAGAAAACTCACCCTTTTCATTCACCGTAAATTTTCCGGAAAAAAGATTGAAACAAAATGCTTTGACAGACACAAAACCCACCATTTCAAACACATTAGAATGAAGTGCAATTTTGAACTTGAATGGATATAAAATCACAAGCAAAACAAACAGTGAAATAGCAATCCCTAAAACAATTTCTTTCATATTTATAGCGTATGAAAAAACGCAAAAATAATACGCTACAAAAAAAATTGCATAATAAAAACCGCCAAATAGCGGTTTTTATTGTTTTTTTAACGTTTTCTAAAAATGATTTTTTATATCTCCATTAAACCGAAATTTGAATGAATTTTAAACGAAATCATCGTCGTCATCGTCATCATCATAGTCATCGTCATCGTCTAAATCATCATCGTCGTCATCAAAATCATCATCGTCATTATCGTCATCAAGGTCGTCCAAATCATCGTTATGATTGTTTTCAAGAAGGTCATCTTCATTGTCTTCCAAATAGTTATTTTCGTCTTCTTTGTCGCTTTCTTCTTCTGTTTTTTCAGATTCTTCTTGAACTTCTTTTTCAGGTTCGGTTTCGGTTTTATATTCGGTTATTTCTTCATCAAAATCTGACTTTTCAGTTTGTTCTGGTTTGAAATCTTCATCATATTTCTCACCAATTACAGGGTCTAATTTTTCTTCGGAAACAGCAACTTGTTCTTCTTCATTTTCACCCTCTGGCTTCACTTCAAAATGATTATAAAGTCGGTCATCTTTATTTTCGATTACGCGAACTTTTTCAAGAAGAGTGTTATAGTCTGGAAGTTCATCAAGACTTGACAAATTGAATCTTTTCAAAAACTCATCGGTTGTTCCAAACAAAACAGGTTTTCCAACTGTGTCTTTTCGGCCAACAATTTCAATAAGGTTGTGTTCTAGCAAAATGTTGATTGCATAGTCTGAACTTACGCCTCTGATTTCTTCAATTTCCATTCTTGTTACAGGTTGTTTATATGCAACGATAGATGCAGTTTCAAGAGTTGCCTTTGAAAGATTTCTTTGTCTTATTGGGTTCAAGACAAGTGATACTTCGTTTGCATATTTTCCCGAAGATGCAAGTTGCAATTTGTTGTTGAATGTAAGCAAAACAATTCCAGAGTTTTCGCCATATTTGTTTTTAAGTTTGTTCACTGCTTTATTTATTTCGGCTTTTGTAACATCAATTTTTGAAGTGATGTCTGAAATGTCAACCGCGTCGCCGTTTGTGAACAATATGCTTTCAAGAATATTTTCAAGATTTTCCATTATTTTTCTTCCTCACGCTTTGTGATTTCAATTTCACCAAAGGTTGATGTTTGTTCGACTTTTATGATTTGAGTTTTCAAAAGTTCAAGAAGAGCCAAGAAAGTGTTGATGATTTCGCTTTTCGAATAGTCTTCTTCAAAGAGTTCATTGAATTTGAACTTTGGTTTAAGCAAAAGCGCATCTTTAATCTGTGCAATTTTTTCTGCAACAGTGAAGCGGTCTTTTACAATTTTTCTTTCGGTTATTTCTTCGGCTTTAACACTCACGCGGTGCAAAAGATTTGAAAAAGCACCAATAAGAGCATCAACGCTCAACTTTTCTGGAAGTTCATAGCGATATTCACCCGCGCTGTCGTCTGGTTTTTTATAGAACTTTCCAACGTCTTCAATTTCTTTCATCTTTTCGCTTGCTTCTTTGAAAAGTTTATATTCTTCAAGTTGGCGATAAAGTTTTTCTTCTGGGTCTTCTTCATCTGTTTCCTCAACAACTTCTGGTTTTGGTAAAAGTTGTTTTGATTTGATTTCAAGAAGAGTTGCTGCCATAAGCGTGAAATCGGCAGCCTTTTCCATGTCAAGAGAATCAATGTCTTTCATCATTTCAAGATATTGCTCGGTGATTTGCGAAATGAAAATGTCACGAATATCGATTTTTGCAACCTTGATAAGATGATACAAAAGGTCAAGTGGCCCCTCAAACTGGTCAAGTTTAAAACGAAGCGAACTGTCAATGTCTTCTTCTTGATCCATGCCTTCAATTTGAATTGGCGCATCTTCATCAAAGTTTTCAATTTCGGCTTTCATTTCTTTTTCTTTCAAGTTCTTTTTGTCTTCTTCGGTCATGGTTAAAAATTCCTCAACTTGTGAAGATGAAACAACATTTGATGAATTTTCTTTTGTGTTTTTTTCCATATCAATTTCCCTAAAAAATAAGTGCAAAAAGTGCGTTCATTCCTTTAAACAAAAGGTCTGAAAGAAGACCTGCTGTATATTCAAGATAAAGCCCAGACAAGCCAGTGAACACAACAACAAGCATTACATAGAACCCATAGTTTTTCATGAAGCGGACAAATCCGCTGTATGGTTTTGAAAATGTTTCAATCACTCTGAATCCGTCAAGTGGATAGATTGGTAAAATGTTGAAAAACGCAAACATGAAGTTGATTGAAATCATGAAATTGAAAAAATAGTAATACACACTGCTCAAAAAGCCATATTCATTGAACAATGCTGGCCAAACGGCAAGCAAGAACGAATATAAAATTGTACTTACAATGCCAATGATAAGGTTTGTCAAAACCCCAGCAAGTGCAACTCTCACAGAACTTTTTTTGCCATTTTTAAAATTGTTTGGGTCAACTGGAACAGGTTTTGCAAACCCAATTCCAAACACAAGCAAAAGGAACAACCCCCACCAGTCAATGTGTGCAAATGGCGCAAGTGTGTGGCGACCAAGAACTTTTGCAGTTGAGTCGCCCTCTTTCAGTGCAGAATGTGCGTGCGCAAACTCGTGAGCCGGCATGGAAATAAATAATGCTGATAGAAATGCAATCAAAATTGCCAGCACCAAAAGAATATTTCCACTTGAAGCAATGAGTGAACTTAGCATGATATCCTACCTTAATACAATTTAATTATATACTTTATTTATCTCCATTGTCAAACAAAAGGGCACGATGCATCATGCTCCGTGCCACTTTTTTGTGCCATTTTGTAGAAAATTTACGTCTAGGCAATGTTTTCGTATATTTTATGAATGATTTCACCAAGTTTTATTGCATTTACATCTTCATGCAAAACAAGGTCTGTTTCAAAAACCACAATGTTGTTTTTGTCAAGAACCATAAGTTTTCCAACGCTCTCTCCTGCCTTGATTGGTGCCTTTATTGTCTTTTCTTCAAAGTTCAAAGAATGCTCAAATTCTTCTCCTTTTTTCAAGAACTTTACAAAGTCTTCTTTTGCAAAAACTTCGGCAGTTTTGATTTTGCTATTCTTTATGTTTGCTGTAAAAATTGGCTTTTCGCTTGAAACAACAATTTTGTTTTCAAAGTTATCGAAGCCATAGTTAAACATGTTTGCAACACTGTTGAAACGCTCTTTGCTTGTTTTTGCACCAATGATAACTGAAACAAGCCTCATGTCGCCCCTTGTTGCAGATGCAGCCAAACAATATCCGGCTTCTTTTGTATATCCAGTTTTTCCGCTGTCACATCCTTCAAATGTCCTGATTAAACGATTTGTGTTCACAATGTCGGTTTTTCTTCCTGATGGATGCACAAGTTCGGTTGTCCAAATTCTGCTATATTTTCTGTAAACCGGATTGTCGCAAATTTGAGAATAGATGATTGAAATGTCTTTTGCAGACGAATAGTGGTCAATTGCAGGAAGACCTGTTGCATTTATAAAGTTGGTGTTGATAAGCCCAAGTTCATTTGCTTTTTTATTCATTTTTCTTGCAAAAGCAACCTCGCTTCCGGCAACTGTTTCAGCAAGAGCAACAGCACTGTCATTCGCCGAACAAACAATAACTGTCATGATAAGGTCTGATAGCAAATATTCACTTTTCGCATCAAGAAATGCTTCTGAACCTTCTGCATCGGCAGCGTTTTGACTTATTTTGATTTTTTGGTCAAGAGACAAGTTTCCCTTGTCTATTTCTTCAAAAACAAGCAAAAGTGTCATAAGTTTTGTCATGCTTGCAATTGGAAGTTTTTTATCTTCATTATAAGAGTGCAAAACAGTTTTGCTTTTTGCGTCATAAAGAATGGACGCTGAACATTGAAATTCTAGTTCTGGTGTTTTGTTTTCTGCTTTTGCAAACTTTTCTTTGCGAATGTTAAACGGAAGCATAAGCGCAAAAAGAGCAACAAAAACTGAAATAAATCTTAACTTTTTCATATGATAATCCCCTTTGATTATCATTATTTTTTGCTAAAATTCGACAAATTATACATTAGTAGTTCACAACCACGAAACTTTTCAATATCAGTGGCAAAACAAAACTATAAAGTGCGCAAAACACAAAAAACACCAAAAAGGAAATCAAAAACCTTTTCAGATAAGAGCATTCTCTAAAACTTGAAACAAAGCCCACTCTATACTTTTTCGCATATGTTGCCCGCTCCATTGAAACAACCGAAACATATGACAAAAGCGCAAAGTTCACAAAGTTTATTGGCGCAACAAAAAATATGACATTCAAAATGCCAGAAAGACCATAAAGCGAAATTATTGCCGAAGACGACAAAACAACAAGGCACATTTGATATGCCAAATATACATAGTTCAAAAAGGCTGTTTCACGAACAATGTTGAAACAGAAAATCAAGATAAGACAAAGCAAAAGTGACAAAAAGCGTGACCAAAAAATAGAGCCATATTCGGCGGTGCCCGAAATATAGCCAAACAAATTTTTGTCGGCACTTGTTAAAAGTGATGAATATGAAAATCCACTGATTGCAAGATATATCCCAACCGCAATAGCAAGGATACAAACTGCAAAAATTATCACATATCTATAAATGTTTTCTTTAAAATGAAATGCAAATTGCTCTTTGATAGAATATGGTTTCATATTCTATTATATGTTGCATTTTATAAAACATTGATTGCAAGAGAACTTATTTTGCTTCCAACCGACTCTTTAATGTCTTCATCAAGAACAAGTTTATTCACAAGCATGTTTGTTGTGAGACGATTGTTTATGTCATATGCCAAAAGCCCACGAAGTTTTTCATTTTCTCTTGTTTCTGGAAGCGAATTCAATTTCTTTGTAGCAGAAAGGAGAGCACTTCTCATGCTCTTCTCAACTGCATATGCACTTTTGCCGTATATCTCACCAATTTCTCGATAGATATCCATCATTGAATATCTTTCAGGAAAGCGCAAGAAAATTTTGCAAACAGCCTCGACATAGTATTTAAACCCATCAAGACGGCTGTTGAAACGCAATTTTAACAGTAACTCGCAAATTTTAGATTTGATAAGTGGAATGTTTTTTGAACACATTCCCTCTTGTTTTCGTTTGATATCCAGCAAAACTGTATCAATTTTAAGATCTATATTTTCCATATCTTCTGGAGCGAGAAAATAGATATCGTCTCTTGCACCGAACTTTTCACTGGCAACGACCAATATATTTTTACAATAGTTATTATAAATTATGTCGACAGCCAGTGACAAACGTTCCTTGTCTAACCCTGTGGCGTCAATAATCAAAATATCAACGCGGTTCTTTGAAAAATGTTCAAAGGCATTTTGGCATTTGCCACACACGGTTTCAACACTGAAACCCAATTTCAAAAGGTTTTCCTTATTGAAAAATTTAGTGCCATCTCGGTCATCCTTTTGAAAGTAACATATTTTATAACACATTTGACAGGCTCCTCCAGTTAGGTTCGAAAACCAAACACGGGTACATCATACCACTTTCAAAGTTTTAACACAAGTGTTTTTTAAATATTTTACAAAATTATTGAATTATTTTGTTTTTTTTATTAAAAAATAACCAAATTTTTAGCAAAAAAGCAAAAATTATTCAAAATCAATAAAAAAATCATAAAACCCCTTTCACAAAAATTTTATGATTTTTTTGCCATTTTTTATAAATGATTTTAAGCCATATTTTGATTTAGCCATCAATCATCCAATCAATATAAACCCCAAAGCCTTTTGTTGGGTCGCTCACAAATACATGTGTCACCGCTCCAACAAGTTTTCCGTTTTGAACAATTGGACTTCCACTCATTCCTTGAACAATTCCGCCAGTTTTTGAAATGAGTTCTTCATCAACAATTTTAATGACCATGCTCTTTTTGTCGCTTTTTGATTGGTGCGAAAGTTTTACAATTTCAATGTCATATTCTTTTGGCATTGTTCCATCAATCGTACACAAAATTTTGGCTTTTCCAGTTTTTACACTGTCACGAAATCCAACCTTCACAGGCTTTGATAATCTTTTCACATAGTCTTCGGAAATTGTGCCATAAACACCATATTCATTATTATTGTCAAGTGTTCCAATTTTTGAGCCAGTTCGAAGAAAAAGTCCGCGAAGTTCACCCGGATTTCCGCGAGTTCCTTTATTATAGCCAACAATGTTGCACTTATAAATATTTCCACCCGAAACTGGCAAAAGTTTTCCAGTGTCGACATCTTGAACTGGGTGTCCAAGCGCACCAAAGCGCAAGTTGTCTTCACGAACATATGTAAGTGTTCCAACGCCAGCGGCATTGTCACGAATCCAAAAGCCAAGACGATACATATTTGATGGAATCTCTTTTACAGGCTCGATTGTTTCATTTATAATTTGGTCGGCACGTTTCAAAACAATATTTGCAACTTTTGGTGAAGATTGCATGTTCAAAAGCCCATGAAGATGTGTTGCAGATTTTATGACTTGACCATTCACGCTATAAAGCACATCTCCTTCTTTAATGTTCTTGTTTTTAGAAGGGCGAACTGTTCCATTTTCGGTTTCAACATCGCCAAGAGCAACAATCAAAACGCCTTCGCATTCAAGCGTAAATCCAAGAGGATATCCACCAAGATAAACGCTCATTTCTCTGCCGCTATTCTCGGATTTTTCTTTTCCACCAAAAATGTTTTTCAGTTTATCAAAAAAGTCAGTAAATTTGTTTGCAGTTTGAAAACTTACTGCTTCTGCCGAGCAATTTTCAATTTTTTGCACTTCTGAATTTGTACACAAAAAAGAAAGCGAAAAAACAATGCCAAGCAAAACAAAAACAACATTTTTAAAGGCAAATTTGAGTGTATCAAAAAAAACTACCCGCTTTCTCATGTGGATAGTTTTTGTTTGTTTTATAAAATATATGTATCATTTCAAATTTTTCTGAAATTCTTCGGCATTTTTCAAAAGTTCTTCGGCACTTGAAATTGCATTTTGTGAAATCACACCACTAACAAGTCTTGCAATTTCCTTCACTCTTCCTTGTTTGTCAAGAGGATAAACCGAAGTTAGGGTTCTTCCGTCTTTTTCAGACTTTTCAATTAAGAAATGTGTTTTTCCAAAACTTGCAACTTGTGCCAAGTGGGTTACGCAAATCACTTGTGCAAACGATGAAACTTTGCAAAGTTTTTCGCCAAGAACAAGCGCCATCATGCCACTTACACCAGTGTCAATCTCGTCAAAAATCAATGTTGAAATTCCCTCAATTTTTGCTGTTATGTTCTTTACTGCAAGCATGAAACGGCTCATTTCACCGCCACTTGCAACAGCCTTTAATGGTTTTACTTCTTCACCAAGGTTTGCAGAAAACATGAATTCTACCCTGTCAAAACCTTTAACAGTTCGATTTTCAAGCCCAAGTGCATCAATTTTGATAACGAAACTTGCACTCTTCATTCCAAGACTTTTAAGTTCCGCAGTCACTTCTGTTTGCATTTTTAAAGCACTTTCTTTTCTTGCTTTTGAAAGTTCGTCTGCTCTCTCGCAAAGTTCTTTTTCAAGTTTCTCTTGTTCTTTTTTCAGTTCAATTACTCTATTTTCAGAAGAAATAAGTTTTTCAAGTTCGTTTGCGGTTTTGTTTCGATATTCAATTATCTCTGAAACCGATGAACCATATTTCTTTTTAAGCGAACTAAGAAGATCTAGTCTTTCCTCATTTTGTTTTGCTTTTTGCTCGTCGAAATACATGTTATCTTTGATTTCTTCAAGTGTGTCTATTGTGTCTTCAAGTTCAATTTTAAGCGACTCGATTCGGTCAAGTTGTGGTTGAATTTCTTTTGAATATTCAGAAATTGAAGCAAGCAAAGATGAAATCTTTTTCACGCTTTCAGCAATGCCTGAAAACTCATAGCCATCGCCCTTTCCAAGCGACACAACATTTTGAAGTGTTTCCAAAATTCTTTCGCTGTGAAGAACTTGATTTCTAAATTCTTTCAGTTCCTCTTCTTCGCCCTCATAAAAGCCTGCATTATCAATTTCTTCGACTTGATATGAATAAAGGTCAATAAGTCTTTCACGCTCTTTATCGTTTGTTACAAGCCCGCGAAGTTCATTTTGATTTTCTTCATATTTTGTGTAACAAATCTGATATTTTTCAAGAAGTGGAGAAATTTCAAGATTTCCAAAACTGTCCAAAATATCAATATGATTTGCAACTTTCAGAAGGTTTTGGTGCTCAAACTGACCATGCAAATCCATAAGTGGTGCAGTAAGGCGTTTTAGCATTGAAAGTGTGAAAAGTGTTCCATTCACACGGCAATCATTTTTGCCATCAAGTGAAATTTTTCTTGAAATGATAAGTGTGTCATCACGATCTAGCCCAAACTCGTCAAGAAGTGACAAAACGTTTTCTGAAAGACCAGTGAACACTGCTTCAACCGACGCAGAAGTTTGCCCATGCGAAATAAGACTCTTGTCTGCTTTTTCACCAAGAAGAAGCGACAAAGAATCAATAATAAGCGATTTTCCAGCACCAGTTTCACCCGTTAAAACATTCAGTCCATCTGAAAATTCGATTGACTGTTCACGAATCAGTGCAATGTTTTTTATTGTCAGTCTTTCAAGCATTTTTTGTCCTATTTGTTTTCAATATCATCAAAATTTTGAACTTTGATTTCATCAAGTTCTTTCTTTATAATTTCAACTTTGCCCTGAGTTTGTTTGATTTTTTCAAAGCAAATTTTTGAAAGTTCAACACTTTTTTCAAAAAGTTTTAAAGCATCATCAAGACTTGTGTCTTGATTTTCAAGACTTTGAAGAATTTCTTCAAGTTCTTTCACTGCTTGTTCATATGTCATGATTTTTTCTCCTTTATGCTTGTGACAGTGCTTTCAATTTCACCACCAGAAACATGGTTTTTGATTGTGTCTCCAACCGCAACTTGCGAAATGTTTGAAACATCTTTGCCGTCTTTTTCAAGTTTGCTATATCCTGCTTTCAAAATTGAAAGTGGATTTGATTTTTCAAGTTTTGCAACAAGCAAGCCAAGTTGTTTGTTTTTGTTTTCAACCAAATTTGAAATCGCATTTTCAATTGCCGTTGTTCGGTTTTCAAGATTTTTGTTTTCAACATTCACAAGTGAAGAAATATTCAGAACAATT
>USTJ01000005.1 GCA_900557585.1 uncultured Eubacteriales bacterium | reverse complement strand
TTATCTACTGCATACTGCGCTTCTTCTGCCGTAAATTTTTCGCCGTATTCAGATGTAAGTTGATCGTATATTGCCGATTTAGACATGGCCAACGTTTTCTGGTATTCTTTTGCTTTTGCGAGAGCATTCGCGTTCCAATCCGCTGTCACATTGTCTATGGCATACTGGGCTGCATCAGCATCAAACTTTTCGCCATATTCAGAGGTTAGCTGATCGTATATCCCTTTCTTGGACATGTGCATCATTTCGCTGTATGTTTCTGCTTTTTTCAGAGCGTTTCTGTATTCGGTAGGAACCTTATCCTGCGGTTTCTCTGTCGGCACAGGTATGGGTGTGTGGGTATCTTTTGTAGCCTCCGTCACACTCTCGCCGATATTCTGACTCAATGTGTTTTTAGGCTGGGCACTATTCTCACTTTTTATCGTAGCGGATTTCTCTCCGACAGCGTTGCCCATGATACCTATTGCAAAAAAGCCAACTAAAACCCAGAACCACCACTTTTTATAAACCGGTTTACCGTTTTTGCCGCCACAGTGCGGACATGCTTTAGCGCTGGCGGCAATAACCTGACCGCAGTGTTTACATGTTATAAGACTGCTTTTCTTACCCATATCGATATCCTCCTTTGTTTATATCCAAATTATAGCAAAGTTTTTCACAAAAGCAAAACAAAAATGACAAATCTGAATTTTGTGTGCAAAACAACTTAAAAACACACAATAAAAATGACACCAAACGGTGTCATTTTATTTAATAATATTGATGATATGGTTCATTTCATCGCAAAAACATATCCCAACAAAAGTTAAAACACATTTTCACAACTCACAAAACCAATCTATCTCTTTTTCATTTTGCGTTTTCTGTCCTCATAAATCGGATATGCAATTGCGCTTATGCAAATTAAAGCGAAAGCAGAATATCCACTCCAAAAGTTGATTTTATCAATTTTCTTTACGCTGTCACTAGAAGCAAGAGAAGTTGATTCGTTGGCAAAGTCGTAATATGGTGGGGCACCACTTATTCTTACCATCAACATCAATGATGAAGAAAGATTTGCAGGAATCGATGTATATTCTGTTCCTTTTGCTGTCGACAATGTTTTTGGAAGTTGAATTTCGGGATTTGTTCCATATGGAGTTTCAATCAAATTTAATGCTGTGCAACCAGTCAAAAAATCTGAAATGGTACAAGAACTGTCAAGTTTTAAACCTTTCATGTTTATATATTCCAAAGAAGACCAACCATAAAACATTGCAGTCGCTTCTCTTATCATTACAGCAGTTTGTTTTTCATAGAAATTTATAGTCTTCAATGATGAACATTCAGCAAACATTCCAGTAGTTGTTTGTAAACATGTGAAATGAAAGTTTTGCAGACCATAAACATGTTCAAGGCTTTTACTGCGCACAAACATTTCTGGCATCACCTCTACCGCATCAGTACATATATTCTGAAATCTCCAAGCCACTATTTTATCATAATTACTAATGTTAGAGTTTGCACTAAACAATCTTTCTGAATTTTTTGGAAACATAAACAAAGATGGAGAGACAATAACAAGCTCAAGTGGCAAACTAACATCATTGTATATATGGGAATATATATTGATTCCCAAAATCCCTGTCTCAACTAAACGACAATATGTTTCAGGCGCCTCAAATGCAAATTTTATTCTCATTCCCGTCTCGGCTGATGAAATATATCTCCCCATAATATCTTGAATCAATGTATCAGAACTATCATTTAAAATGGTTGGCACAGCACGAACATATGTTCTTGAACCATGTGTATAATCCGGCAAAAGAACAGCATGTGTGTCATTATAAGTATCAACACCAACAGCATCATAAAATTTTGTTGTCGCATCACCAATTCTTATTCCAAAGCTAGAAGCAACATATTTGGGGGTATAAAGATATTTAAGAACTTTTGCATTAAGCGAAAGAAAATCTTTAACACCGACTTTATTGGATACATTATTGATTTTTACAGTCGGTCTAATTGTAAAATTTGAAATATCAAGGCTCTCTATTGAACAATTTGCGAACATTCCATTATATAAAATAGTCTTTTCCGTGTTAAACCCGGACAAATCCAATTTCTGAAGATTTAAACCTTTGAACATACCTTCCATTACAAGCGTTCTACTTGTATCAAAATTTTCAAAAATCAAACTTTTCAAACTTTGCAATATTTCAGCACTAAAAGCATTTTCCATCACTTCACAAGCATAAATTTGTTTATCATATAAAAACACTAAATTTTCATGCCTTCCACTGCACGTGCACACCTTGATTCCGGACTCCATTGTACCAAGAAGAATTAATGATTCGCATCCATCTAAACAAACAAACTCCCCATCATATCTATCAGCAAAATTCAATATCCCATCTGATGAAGCATATCTAAATTGAATACTCCTCAATGCTTTTGGTTCAATGTTTGTTAAAGCGTAAACCTCATCATACCAAGTGTTAATAAATATTCCCTCTCCCCTTGTTATGTTTACATTTGATTTCACTGAACCTTCTGGTTCATTATATGAAACCTTACTTACAAGCTCACAATTGTAGGTTGTGCTGTCCACTTGGTTAAGTTTTACTTCGTATAAATCTGAATCATAACCAGAAATTGAAAGGTTTGAAAGAGTTGGAGCGCTTGTGCAGTTTTCAAATTGCAAAAATGCACCAGTGCAATCGACATTTTCAATGTTTAACTTTTCACCGCTATAATTTTTGATTACAACAGTTGCACCCTCTCTCAATTGATATGTGCCATCAAAGTTAAAATTCTTTATATCAACATAAAATGTACCGCGTCCACCAATTTTTCCAGAGACTGTGCCCGCATTCAAATAGACAGATGAACCCCTCGCTCCGTAAATATCATAATTACTTGATGCGCTTGTTGAGGTGTTGTTTATAATTACACCGCCGTCCATGGTGAATTTTCCATTTTTCACATAAATTGCAGCGCCAGCCCCACTTGAAGTGTTGTCCGAAATTGTTCCGCCACTCATTGTGAAAGTGCCAGTTTCAAGATAAATACCGCCACCATATTTTGCAGAGTTACCAGAAATTGTCCCATTTGTTAAACTGAAAGATGAAGAATCACCACCAAAAATATAAAGACCACCGCCACGAGTTGTTGCTTTATTGCCCGAAATTGAGCCAGAATTAAGTTGAAATGTTCCGCCATCAATGCCAACTCCGCCACCACAATCGGCGTTGTTCCCGGCGATTGAGCCATTTCTATAGTCAACGCCACAGCCTTTCACAAGCAGTCCACCCGCATTGCTTGTTGCTGTGTTTCCAGCAATTGTTCCGCCAGTGATATATATCAAATTGCTTGTAATTGCCAAACCTCCACCACTTGCAGCAGTGTTGTCTGAAATTGTGCCATCAGTCATGGTGAAATTATTTGCCGAATACACCCCTCCGCCAAGAGAGGTTGCGGTGTTGCCCGAGATTGTTCCTCCATTTATATTGAGGGTTCCAAGGTTGTAAATTCCACCACCATCGCTTGATGCAACAAATCCCGAAAGATTCTTTTTACCCTCAATTGTCAAAGTTGAAGAAGAACCAACATAAAATCCGCCACCATTCACAGCGTCTGCCATTGCACTTTCAACGCAAACAGCATTGAACCCCAAGCAAAAAATAAGCCCAAGGCTTATCACGGCAACAAAGGCAGACAAAATTATTTTCTTTAATGTCTTTTTCATATGTTTTCCTCAATTTTTTCAAGATTTCAAGCGGACATAATTCAAGCATATTTTTATTCGCTCTTATAATAGCACCCTCCCTTAATGTTTTGTCAAATAAAATATGGTTGTTTTTAGTATTTTTCTTATTTTTTTACTGTTTAGTTACTTTCTCACACTCATTTATTGACAACCAGCAACGTTCGTTGCATGATATCGACCGCTGGTCGCATGATAGTTAGCCTTGCTCACATGATGGCAAGCCAAAAACTTACATTGAGTGGATATTTCTTTCAATCAACAAATAAAATATGCTATTTTACCAAATTTATGGATTCTTCTTTAATTTTAAGAATGAAAAGCAGAGTTTCGTGGGCGTTGTTTTTTGTTTTATGTGATTTTGTGAATATTCTTATGAAATTGCTGTGATTTTTTACTATTTTAGGGCTAAAATTTGGAGTTTCGGGGGTTTGTTTTGGCTTTATTGATATTTTGCTTATGATTTTTAAGCAAAGAAAAAAGACAGCCATATTTGGTTGTCTTTTTATGTTTCAATCTTTATTATACAAGTTCAACAATTGCAAGTTGTGCATTGTCGCCACGACGAAGAGCAGTTTTGATTACTCTTGTATATCCACCTGCTGTTCCTTTTTCTTCTGCTCTTTGAGCATATTTAGGAGCAAGGTCTTCGAACAATTTTTCGATGAGTGGATCTTGAATGTCGCCTTTACGAGCCTTGAATGCAGCCTTTTTCTCGCCTTTTACTCTTTGTTCTTGTCTGTCTTCAAGCATTGCAAGGAGTTTTCTTCTTGCAGCAAGTTTTTGTGGACCATCTTTAGAAATTGTAACTGTTTTTTCTTTTCCTTTTTCGTCTTTAACAACTTTTTCTTCAGTTACAACATCTTTATATGAACGAACAGCAAGAGTGATGCATTTTTCAGCATATCTTGAAGCGGCTTTGGCTCTGTCAAGAGTTGTTTCAATTCTGCCATGCCAAATTAAATCACTTGCAAGGTTACTAACCATAGCCATTCTTTGATCGGTTGGTTTGCCTAATTTCTGTGTATTCATTATAGTTCTCCTTATTCTTCTTTGGTTTTAAGACTTAAACCAAGACTTTCAAGTTTATGAATAACCTCATCAAGAGACTTGCGACCAAGGTTCTTCACTTTGAGCATATCATCTTCAGTCTTATGGATAAGGTCTTCAACAGTGTTGATTCCTGCTCTCTTCAAGCAGTTATATGAACGAACTGAGAGATCCATATCTTCAATGCTCATGATCATAAGTTTGTGAACTTTATCTTCTTCACGACTTACAAGAATTGATGTGTTTGCCATTGACTCTACAAGTTCAACAAACAAGTTGATGTGTTCACCAAGAAGTTTTGCAGCAAGGCTTACAACTTCTTTTCCAGAAACTGTGCCATTTGTTGTAACTTCCAAAACAAGTTTGTCATAGTCTGTGCTTTGACCAACACGAGTGTCTTCAACCTCGTAACTTGCACGACGAACAGGTGTGAAAATGCTGTCAATTGCAATATAGCCAAGAGGAAGAGAAACATCTTTGTTTCCTTCTGCTGGAACATAGCCTCTGCCACGACCAACAAGAATTTCCATGTCTAAAACACCATCTGTTTCAAGAGTGCAAATGTACAAAGAAGGATTCAAAACTTTAACTTCGTCATCTGCTTCAATGTCGGCAGCAGTTACAACTGCTGGACCTTTCTTTTTAAGATGTAAAACTTTCTTAAAGCCATTTTCATTGCTTGCAGTTTTAACAGCAAGACCTTTCATGTTCAAAACAATTTCAGTTACATCTTCTTTGCAACCTTTAAGAGTTGTGAATTCATGAGAAACGCCTTCAATTTTAATGTTGGTTACGGCTGCACCTGGAAGGTTTGAAAGAAGCACTCTTCTAAGAGCGTTTCCGATTGTAACACCAAAACCACGTTCAAGAGGTTCCAAAACGAACTTAGAAGTTGCGTTGTCCTCTTCTTCAATACATTCAATTCTAGGTCTTTCGATTTCTAACATATTTTAGCCTCCTATATGTTATTATTTAGAATAAAGTTCGACAATTAAGTGCTCTTCGATATTAAGATCAATATCATCTCTTGCAGGAAGTGCAAGAACTTTTCCAGAAAGTTTTTCAGTGTTGAATTCAAGCCATTTTGGCAATACAACTCTTGACTGTCTAACTTCAACAAATGGAGCCTTCTTTGTTTTGTTTTCTTTTACAGAAATTTCATCATTAACCTTTACTTGATATGATGGAATGTTAACTCTTTTACCATTTACACAAATGTGTCCGTGGTTAACAAGTTGTCTTGCAGCATGACGGCTTGAAGCAAGTCCCATTCTGTAAACAACGTTGTCAAGTCTTCTTTCGAGCAAACTCAACATGTTTTCACCAGTTTTACCTTTCATTCTTTCAGCCTCTACATAGTAAGCATGAAATTGCTTTTCTGTCAAAGGACCATATGCTCTTTTAACTTTTTGTTTTTCTCTAAGTTGTGTTTGATACTCAGAAGGTTTTCTTCTTGTGTTTGGATGTTGACCAGGAACGCTTGGTCTTCTTTCCATTGCACATTTTTTAGAAAGGCATCTGTCACCTTTCAAAAATAATTTTGCGCCCTCGCGTCTGCAAAGACGGCAATCTGCATCAGTATATTTTGCCATTTCACTACTCCTACATTCTTCTTTGTTTTGGTGGACGACAACCATTGTGAGGTATTGGTGATACATCACGAATAAGTGTTACTTCAAGATCTGCGGTTGCAAGAGAACGAATTGCTGATTCTCTTCCGTTTCCAGGACCTTTAACATATACTTCAACTGATTTAAGTCCGAAATCTTTTGCTTTTTTAGCCGCTCTTTCCGCTGCTTGACCGGCAGCAAATGGAGTGCTTTTACGGCTTCCTTTATATCCAAGTTCACCAGCACTGCATGATGCAAGAGCATTTCCTTGTGTGTCAGTAATTGTTACAATTGTGTTGTTGAAAGAAGCTTGAATATGAACAATGCCCTTATCAACATTTGTGGTAATTTTACGTTTTTTAGTTGATTTTTTAGTTGCTTGTGCCATTTTTCATCTTCCTCCTTTATTTCTTCTTTGCTCCACCGTTTCTTGGACCTTTTCTTGTTCTTGCATTAGAACGAGTTGATTGTCCTCTTACAGGGAGACCTTTTCTGTGTCTTACACCACGGTAAGAACCGATTTCCATGAGTGCTTTAATGTCCATTGCAACTTCTCTTTTCTTGTCGCCTTCAACACTCAAATTTTTATCCATATATTCACGAATTTTACCAATGTCGTTTTCTGTCAAGTCTTGTGTCAGGATTGATTTTTGTTGCTTCCAAAATTTTGTTAGCGGTTACTCTTCCAACACCATAGATATATGTAAGACCGATTTCAACTCTTTTCTCATTTGGTAAATCCACACCAGCAATACGTGCCATCTTTATCCTCCAAAGATAATTTGTAAATTTTATTTTTTTATAGATTTTTTAAAAATTTTTTGTTTGAATAAGTGATAAATTCAAACTTATAAATATATAATAACACACATAAGTAGGGTTTGTCACCCTATGCCGCCTTATTTGTGATTATTTTCAAAGTTAATTAGCCCTGAACTTGTTTGTGTTTAGGGTTTTTGCAGATAACTCTTACTTTGCCTTCACGCTTAATAACTTTGCAGTTTTCGCACATAGGCTTTACACTTGATCTAACCTTCATAATTTTTATCTCCTTAAAGTATGTTTTACTTATTTCTCCAAATAATTCTGCCTTTGCTCAAATCATATGGACTCATTTCAAGTTTTACAGTGTCACCTTCATAGATATGAATAAAGTTTTTCCAAAGTTTTCCTGAAAGATATGCTGTAACAATATGACCACCAGCAATTTGAACCTTGAAAGTTGCACCAGGCATTGCCTCGACAACTGTTCCTTCGGTTACAATAACATCATCTTTACTCAAAATATTGTCTCCTTTTAAATTAGTGTTAAAATTTCAACTGAATCTGAGGTAATCAAGACGGTGTTCTCATAGTGAGCACTTGGCAGACCATCTTTTGTTCGGACATCCCATCCATTGATTTTTATTTGGTAAGAGCCCATATTGATCATTGGTTCTATCGCAAGAGTCATACCCGCTTTGATTTTCATGCCTGTTCCCTCGGTTCCATAGTTTGGAATGCCTGGGTCTTCATGCATGTGGGTTCCGATGCCATGTCCAACCATTTCGCGGACAACACCATAACCATGTTTCTCAGCACAGCGCTGAGCACGAGCACCAATGTCACCAAGTCTGCTTCCGTCTTTAAGGCCTTTTATTGCCTCAAAGAAGCATTGTTTAGTTACTTCTACTAGTTTCTTTTTTTCTTCACTTACTTCTCCAACAAGAAAAGTTCGTGCTGCATCTCCGTGGAAGCCGTCTTTAACCGCCCCAACATCAATGCCTACAATTTGACCTTCTTTCAAAACAAGGTCTTTTTTTGGAATTCCGTGAACAACAACATCATCAATTGATGCACAGATTGAACCAGGAAATCCGTCATAGTGCAAAAACGATGGTCTTGCACCTCTACTTATTATATAATCGTGAGCAATTTTGTCAAGTTCAAGAGTGGAAATTCCTGGTTTAATGTGCTTTTCCAAAAGGTTGAGCACTTCTCCAACAATTCTTCCCGCTTCGCGCATCTTTTCAATTTGCTCGGGAGTCTTAACTTGTGTCATCATATTATTTTAAGATCTCCAATGCATTTTTCAATGTGTCTTCTGCTTTATCTTGGCAGATGACATCAACCAAAATGCCTTTATTTCTATAATAGTCGATAAGTGGAGCAGTGTTTGTTACAAATGTGTCGAAACGCTTTGCAACAGTTTCTGGATTGTCGTCTTCACGAGCCAACAATTCGCCACCACATTCACACATCTCATTATCATAGTTGTTTGTGTTATAGATATTTCCACAAGTCTTGCAAGTTCTTCTTCCACAAATTCTGTCAAGAATAACTTGTTTATCAATAACAAGATTTAAACATTTATCAATGTCTGCAATCTCTTCAAGCAATTTTGCTTGTTCAATTGATCTTGGGAAACCATCAAGGATAAATCCATTTTTTGTATCACTTTGTGCTAAACGGTTTTGAAGAAGTTCAATTACAACTTCGGTTGGAACAAGTTTTCCGCTTGTCATTATGTCTTTCACTTTGTATCCAAGTTCGCTTCCAGACTTCACTTCATTTCTGAGTAAATCTCCGGTTGATATTGTTGGAATGTTAAGTTCTTTTATAAGACCATTTGCCAAAGTGCCTTTTCCAGCACCTGGTGCACCTAGTAATACAAGTTTCATGTATATCCCCTTTCGTTTCAGTTTTTCCTTGCCCAAAGCAAAAGCCTTGGGCAAAACTGAAAACTAATTATAAAATGTTTTTATGTCTTTTCGCCATAAGTTGTGCTTCAAGTTGAGTGTTAAACTCAATTGCTACACTAACAACGATAAGCATTCCTGTTGCAGTAAACGCGTTGATAAGACCAAGCGAACCACCAGCAACATATCTAAATACGATTGATGGAACAATTGCAATGAATGCAAGGAAAATTGCTCCAAACAATGTGATTCTTTTTGAAACCCTTGATAGGTATTCAGTTGTAGGTTTTCCTGGACGGATTCCTGGAATGAATCCACCTTGTTGTTGAATGTTCAAACTTACATCAGTTGGGTTGAATTGAATTTGTGCATAGAAATATGCGAAGAACAAAATCAAAAGACCAACCAAAATGCTGTATACAATACCACCGGCACCAACATATTCATAATAGAACTTTGCAAAGCCGCTGCTTTGGCTTGTAACACCGCAAAGTTGCATGATGATGTTTGGGAAAGTGATGATTGCTGTTGCGAAGATGATCGGCATAACACCATTAGCGTTCACCTTCAAAGGAATGTATGTTGATTGACCACCATACATTTTTCTTCCTTTCACTTGTTTTGCATATTGAACAGGGATCTTACGTTCAGCCAAATCGAAGAATACGATAAGAGCAAAAACTACAAATACCATTGCAAGGAAACCAATAAGTTCCCAAATAGCACTTGTTACACCATTAAAGATATTTCCAATTGTATTTACAAGTGAAAGTCCAGCAGTTGAAATGATACCAACAAAGATGATAAGAGACAAACCATTGCCTACACCTTGTTCAGTGATTCTGTCGCCAATCCACATTGTAAGTGAAGCACCTGCAATGAGAGTAACGATAACGAAAATATATGTGAGCCACATAAGATTCTCGCCAAAAATTGGAGCGATAGAATCTTTATAGCCTAAAACAATACCAACACCCTGTGCAATTGCAAGGACAAGAGCAACAATTTTTGTGATGAGGTTGATTTTTTGTTTTCCATCATCACCTTGCTTGCTGAGTCTTTCAAGAGCAGGAATACCAAATGTCAAAAGTTGCACGATAATTGAGGCGTTGATATAAGGCGTAACACCAAGGGCAAAGAACGCACCATTTGAAAGAGCGCTACCAGTTACTGCATTAAGCAAACTGAGAATTCCCATTCCGTTTTCATTTGAAACAGCATCGGCATATACTGATGCTTTAAGCCCTGGAACAGGAAGATAGCAACCCAAACGATAGATGAGAAGAAACAACAATGTCATTAAAATGGCCTTGCGTAATTCCTTGTTCTTAAAAGCGCTTCCTAGTGTTTTAAACATTATTTCACCTCAACTGTACCGCCAGCCTTGTTGATTTTTTCAACAGCACTTGGGGTAAATTTTTCTGCTTTAACTGTCAATGCTTTTGTAAGTGTGCCATTGCCAAGAACTTTAAGTCCATAAGGTTCGATTTTAGCAATTACACCTTTTGCTTTGAGCATTTCAGCAGTTACAACAGTGTTAGGTTCAAATCTTTCAAGGTCTCCAACATTGATTGTTGTGTAAACCTTTCTGAAATTGTTTGTGAATCCGCGTTTTGGAAGTTGACGGATAAGAGGCATTTGTCCACCTTCAAATCCAGGTCTAACTCCACCACCGCTTCTTGCGTTTTGTCCTTTGTGACCTTTACCACTGGTTTTACCAGTACCTGAGCCAATTCCTCTTCCAAGTCTTTTTGTTGACTTTACAGAGTTAGGAGCAGGAGACATTTCGTGTAATTTCATATTAGTTCTCCTTTACGCTTTCAACAGTAACGAGATGTTTTACAACGAAAATCATTCCTCTTGTTTGAGCGTTATCTGGTTTAACTGATTCGCTACCAATTTTATGAAGACCAAGAGCAACAAGAGTTCTTTGTTGTTTTTCAAGTCTTCCACTTGCACTTTTTACAAGTTTGATTTTGAGCATTGGAACGTTTGCTTTTTTAGCAGGCGCTTTTTTAGCAGGTTCTTTTGCTTCGGCAACTTTAACTTCAACTTTTTCTTCAACTTTAACTTCTGCTGTTTTTACAGGAGCTTTTTTAGTTGCAGTCTTTTTTGCAGTTGTAGTTTTTTCAGTTTTTGCAGCAGCCTTTGGAGCAGTTGTTTTTGCTGTTTTTGCTGTTTTTGCTGTGCTTGTTTTAGGAGCAACTTTCTTTGGTTCTGCTTTTGCAGCAGTTTCAGTTTTCTTTGTTGTTTTTGTTTCTGCCACTGAATTTGTCCTCCTATTTAATTTCCTCTATAGTTTTTCCACGAAGAGCAGCAATTTTTTCAGCACTTCTGAGTTTCATAAGTCCATCAAATGTTGCTTTAACGCAGTTTACTGGGTTGTTTGAACCATAGAGTTTTGTTGTGATATCTTTAATGCCGGCAAGTTCAACAACGTCACGAACTTTACCTCCGGCAATAACACCATTACCTTCTCTTGCTGGCATGAGCAAAACTTTTGTAGTTTCGAACTCACCAACAACTTCATGTGGAATGGTTGTTCCGCTAATGTCAATTTTAACCATATGACGTTTAGCATCTACGCTTGCTTTTTCAATTGCAAGAGTAACTTCGGTGGCTTTTCCCATTCCAACACCAACTCTGCC
>USTJ01000004.1 GCA_900557585.1 uncultured Eubacteriales bacterium | reverse complement strand
ATTCAAGTTGAGTTCCCGCAGAAAGACCTTGTGCAATTCTTGAAACTTTAACGCCATATGGCTTTACAAGAGTTGCAATGTACATTGCAGTTGCCTCGCCCTCTACGTCTGGGCTGGTTGCAAGGATAACCTCTTTGGTGTTTCCTTTTGCAATTCTTTCAATGAGTTCTGCAATTTTAATGTCTTTTGGTGCAATGTTTGCAAGTGGGTTTATTGTTCCGTGCAAAACATGATATGAACCATTATATGAATGTGCTTTTTCAATTGCCATGACATCTTTTGGTTCTTTCACAACGCAAATTGTTTGTTCGCTTCGAGTTTTGCAAATTGGACAAATGTCTGAATCGGCAAAGTTTCCACAGTTTTTGCAAAAACGAACTTGATTTTTTGCATCTAAAATTGCGTTTGCAAAACTTTCTGCATTTTCTTTTGAGCCAGTAACGATATAATAGGCATATCTTCCCGCAGTCTTTTTTCCAACCCCAGGAAGTTTGCTGAACTCGTTTGTAAGACGGTCAAGGCTTTCAATGTTTGAAAGTTCCATCCTACATCATTCCCCCAAATCTTCCAAGTTTTTCTTGTTTTAAAGCATCTGCTTTGCTTGATGCATCATTGAACGCTGCAAGAACAAGGTCTTCAAGCATTTCAACATCGTCTGGATCAACAACAGAAGGGTCAATGCTAACTGCAACTGGGGTTTTGTTTCCTTTCAAAGTAACTTTCACAAGACCACCACTTGCTTGACCTTCAACTTCGGCTTCATCAACTTCTTGACTTGCTCTCATTGCTTCTTCTTGCATTTTTTGTGCTTGACGCATAAGGGCTTGCATGTTGTTGTTTCCTCCGCCCATAAATCCACCAAATTTTCCCATATAATTCTCCTTTAATTTTGTTTATTATAATTTTAAAATTCTTTCAAGTCAAACATTATTCGTCAACTTCAAGTTTTCCGCCAAAATATGATGAAAGTTCATTCACATTTCCCTTTGCCACTGCTTCTTTCACTTTGAAAGAATATGAAAGCCCAAGGTTGTCAAAAAACTCACGAAGAACAACTTTGTTTTTCTCTCTTGAAATCAAATCAAGAGTAAGCTTATCTTCAACATAGAACGTTGCATTGTTGTTTTCAAGGTCAACCTTTTGAACCTGTCTGATTGCAGCAAGCAAGCCCATATCTTTGTTTTCACGAAGATATGAAAGCAATTGCCCAAGCAAACTGTTTGCATTTTCGCTGTTTTGCACTGGTCTTTCAACTTTTTGCACGCTTTCTTGCACTTTTTGTTGGGTTTGAGGTGCAGTTGCTGTCACAACTGGTCGGTTTTCTGCATTTTTAGCAGGAAGAGTTGTGAAACCACCGCCAGAAACCATTTTTTCAAGTTTCTCTACTTTTTCAAGCAAACTTACGTCTGCAAGAGTTTTGATGATTGCAGTTTCCAAAACAATTCTTGGATTTATGCTATAACGAAGTTCTGCCTCAATTTCGCTGAGGTTGCTGATAAGTGAAACAATTTTTGCATATGCTTCTTCGGTTGCTTGCTCTTTCATTTTTTCAAATGTTTCAGGAGATGCAACAACCATTGTTTTTGCTTTGTCGCCAAGAGTTTGAATGATCATGAGATCTCTGAAATATGAAATCAAATCTTTGCTCAAAACAAGAGGACTTTTTCCACCCGACAAAACCTTGTCAAGTTCTATCATGCTTTGCCCCATATTTCCAGACAAAACCGCAGAAGAGATTTGCAAAAGCATATCTTTTTCGGTTGTTCCAAGAACTTCCATAACGCTTTTATAGGTCAGGTTTTCGCCCGAATATGAAATGCACCTATCCGCAATTGAAAGAGTGTCACGAACACTTCCTTCACCCGCACGAGCAATCACCTCGACAGCAGAATCTTCGGCATTGATACCCTCGTTCTTGAAAACCTTTTTCAAAAGCATTGAAAGGTCTGCAACCGAAACCAAACCAAAGTCAAAGCGCAAACATCTTGACAAAATTGTTGCTGGAAGTTTGTGAACTTCGGTTGTTGCCAAAATGAACACAGCGTGCGATGGTGGCTCTTCCAATGTTTTTAAAAGTGCGTTGAACGCACTTGGAGAAAGCATGTGCACCTCGTCGATGATATAAACTTTATATTTTCCTGCAACAGGAGGATATTTCACCTTTTCGCGCAAATCACGAATTTCATCAACACCATTGTTTGAAGCAGCATCAATCTCCAAAATGTCCATGTTGTTGCCTGCAAGCGCTTTGCATGTTTCACACTTTCCGCAAGGTGAACCATTCACAGGGTGCTCACAGTTGATTGCTTTTGCAAAAATTTTTGCAGTTGATGTTTTTCCTGTTCCACGACTTCCACAAAACAAATAGGCATGTCCAATTTTGTCATTCTTGATTTGGTTTACAAGAGTTTGGATAATGTGGGCTTGACCAATCACTTCATCAAAATTTTGTGGACGATATTTTCTGTAAAGAGCAAGATACATTTTTTTCTCCTTTATTTTTTAACTTTAAGTTTAATTCGTTGAATTGTGTTTGTAACGCTTCGGGCGCTTGTTCCAAGTTCTTTTGCAATTTGCGCACTTGTCATTCCTTCAAGATAAAGCGAAAGAACTTTTCTTTCTTTGTCGCTCAAAATGCGAATTAAAAGATCTATCCTTTCATCGGCAGTTTCGTGCGAAAGATAAATTTCTTCTGGGTCGCCAGCACCAATTTCGCCGATTTCGAACTCTTCATCTTCACTGTTTGTTCGAACAATTGGAACCGAGTTGTTGAGCGCCATATTCTTTTGCGCGTTTGCATGTTTAATTGCGTCGATAACTTTTCTTTTCACGCATGTCATTGCATATTTTGTGAAAACCTCGCTTCCATATTCTGCCCTGGATGTGTCAAAATTTTTGATTGCTTCAAGAAAGCCAATCATTCCCTCTTGATAAAGGTCTTCACTTGTTCCACCAATAAGATAGAACTTTCGGCAAATTGCACGAATCATGCTTGCATATTGGTCGACAAGGTTGTTGAAAAGTTCTTCGCCAAGTTGATTTTTTTCTTTTTCCATTCTATTTTCCTTGCATCACGGTTTCATACATGCAAATTCCGGCAGAAACACTTGCGTTCATTGAATTTACGTTTCCTGTCATTGGAATTTTTATAATTTGGTCAGAAAGTTTTCTTGTAAGGTCTGAAACCCCAAAACCTTCTGAACCAACAACAATTGCAACATTGCCAGAAAGATTGGTTTTTCGAATATCTTCGCCGTCCATGTCTGCGCTATAAACAAAAATGTTTTCCTCTTTAAGACGCTTTATTGCATCGTTAAGGTTGTTCACCTTTATAACTTTTACATAGTTGATTGCCCCAGCAGATGAACGAATTACTGTTTCGTTTACAAGAGCGCTGTGACGAGATGGAATAATCACGCCAGAAAAGCCCAAACATTCGGCACTTCTGATGATGCTTCCAAGGTTGTGTGGGTCTTCAACACCATCAAGCAAAATGAAAAGTTTTCTTTTGTCAGAGTTTTCAAGTTCTTTCAAAACATCTTCAAGTTCGAAATATTTATAGTCGGTTGTAAACGCAATGATGCCTTGATGATGACCAGTTTTGCTCATTCTGTCAAGAACTTGTTTTGGTGCAAATTCAACACGAATTTTCTTTTCTTTTGCTTTTTTAATTTGTTCGCGAATATCCGCGTCGTTGGTTTTGTCTAAAACCACGATTTTTTCAATTGTTGTTCCAGATTTAAGTGCTTCAAAAACTGGATTTTTTCCTTCTGCTAACATCTATTTCTCCAATATTGATAAATTTAAAATTTGTGAAAGGCGCTCGGTTTGACCAGTTAAATATAAAAAGCCAACAAGTGCTTCAAAAGCGGTTGCATAGTTATATTCAACAACCGAATAGTTTTTTGCGGTTTGCCCCTTTGCTGTGTTTCTTGCACGAATTGCAATGTCGTGTTCTTCTTCGGAAAGCATTGGTTCAATTTCTTTGAAAACCTTGCACTGAAACCCCGCATTGATAAACTCTTTTGTCATGCGAGTGAGTTGGTTCACTTTAAAGTCGCCACTTTTCACAAGGTGCTCACGAACAAACAAAGTGTGAACACTGTCACCAACAAAAGCAAGTGCAAGAGGTTGCATTTGCTTTACTTTTTGTTTCACAATATCAATTTCATTTTTTTCCATATTCAAATTATATCATTTTATTTGCATCTAGGCAACAATTAAATAAAAAACAAAGAAAAAGTCCAAGCAATTTGCCTGAACTTTTATTTGTATTTTTTGTCATATCAAAAATTTTTGCAAAGTTTCACTGCAACCAATTTGCATTTTCAACTTTATCCCAAATATCTTTAACATATTCATTTCCAATTTTGGCATTATGGGCAAAATCTTCAATATTATCGAACACCTCATACATATCTGTATTCATTCCCCAAAACTCAACACCTTCATTTGCATTCCCCATCAGTCCATATGTTACGCCTTTATAAGTAAATTCCATTTCGCCATAAAAATTATAACCATCAATAAAATCGTTGAAATCAGGCAGAAAAACCTTGCCCTCTTTATATAATTTTCTCGCCTTGTTTAAGGAAATTAAGTTAGGACACATTACTCTATCGGGAAAATCTTCATGTATTTTACTGTGATCCCATCCACAATTAGCACATCTTTCTCCATTACCAACAGAATCTATATAAATTATATTTCCACAAACTGGGCATTTTGTTTTTATTGTATACTCTGACATGTTTCACTCCAATTGTGTCTTTATTATATCATCTTTTAAATGAAAAATTCAAATATTATAATGTCAAAAATGGTTGGTTATATTTATGTTTGGCGAAAAATATAATTTAGCATGAAAATGCCAAAAATTATTTTTAAAATTTTGTCCAAAGGTCAACTGATTTTCTTTTGCATTGTTTGTGCAATTGTTTTTTCTTCTGCCGTTACGCTTGATGCAGTTTCGGCATCAAATCTTTCGTCACATGAAAGCCATTTATATTCGGTTGTGATTGACCCTGGGCACGGTGGTCTTGACCCAGGAAGCATTGGATATAAAACCAAAACAAAAGAAAGCGAAATCAATCTTGCGGTTTCACTTTATCTTTATAAAATGCTGTGCGACTTTGGCATCAACACTATTCTCACTCGACAAACAAGTGACGGACTTTATGGCGTTTCAACCAAAAACTATAAAAAGCGAGACATGCAAAAACGAAAAGACATTATTTCTGCAATCAACCCCGACATTGTTGTTTCGGTTCACATGAACAGTTACATTCGCCACAATCTTCGCGGGGCACAAGTGTTCTTTGACAAACACAGCCAAGAGGGTGAACAACTTGCGCTTTGCATTCAAGACCAATTTGCATCGCGCCTTCCAGCAAGTGACAAAGGCATTTCAATTGGTGACTATTATATGTTAAAGTGCACCGCGCAAGCCTCGGTTATTGCAGAATGCGGATTTCTTTCAAATGAAGAAGACGAAAAACTGCTTGTTACAAAAGCCTATCAACAAAAAATTGCCGACTGCATTTTTAAAGGCATTGTTGCATATCTAAACAAAGAATAAAATCTTCCTTTCAGCCTTTTTATTGCATAAAATATAAAGATTTTTGTGCAAAGCACTCCCCCCCCTCTCTGCATGAAAACAAACAAAAAACTAATGCAGATTTAATTTTTTTTCAAAAAATATTTGCCTCTCATAAAAAGAGTGATATAATATTTTTATGGAACTTACAACAAAAGGAAGATATGCAGTTCGAATTATGATTGAAATTGCCAAACACGACGGCAAATTTGTCTCGGTGCAAGAAATTGCTGAAAACCAAGACATTTCAGTCAAATATCTTGAAAAAATTGTAAACATGCTCACAAAAAATGCACTGCTTGAAAGCCTTCGCGGAAAAGACGGTGGTTATCGCCTTATTAAAGAGCCAAAAGATTACACGATAAGCGAAATTTTGAATGCAACTGGCGACCAAACCGAAATTGTTGCCTGCCTTCACGGAAAAGATTGCCCAAGAGCCTGCAACTGCGACACTCAAAGTGTTTGGGGAAACCTTGACCAACTTATCAACGAATATCTTGAAAATGTTACTCTTGAAGACATTTTGAAAAAGAATTTCAAAAAACCTGTTTTAAAATTTTAACAAATAAAAATATGATAAAGCCACTTTTGTGGCTTTATTTTTTTAAATGTATAAAAATCATGTTGACAAAGCAAAATTTTATTGTATAATAATATCATACCAAATCGGTAGGATATATTGTTCCCTACCAACAATACACATAAAGGAGAAAACAACATGATATATCTCGACAATGCTGGAACAACCAAAGTAAGCCAGCATGTTCTTGAAAAAATGATGCCATATTTTTCAGAAGAATATGGAAACGCATCAAGCCTTCACACTCTTGGACAAAAAGCAAAAGAAGTTCTTGAAGAAGCAAGAGCGAATGTTGCAAAATGCATCAACTGCTTGCCAAGAGAAATCTATTTCACATCTGGTGGAAGCGAAAGCGACAACCAAGCAATTTTGTCTTCTTCTATCATTGGTGCAAGAAAAAACAAAAAACACATTATCACTTCTAAATTTGAACACCACGCAGTTCTTCACACCCTTGCAAAACTTGAAAAACAGGGCTATGAAGTCACCTATCTTGATGTTTATGAAAACGGAATTGTTCACCCAGAAGATGTTGAAAAAGCAATCAGACCAGACACCTGCCTTGTTACAATTATGTTTGCCAACAACGAAATTGGAACCATTCAACCAATCAAAGAAATTGGAGAAATTTGTCATAAGCATGGCGTGATTTTCCACACCGACGCAGTTCAAGCAGTTGGACACATTCCAGTTGACGTTAAAGAAATGAACATTGACATGCTTTCAATTTCTGGCCACAAGTTCCACGGACCAAAAGGTGTTGGCGCACTTTATGCAAAAAGCACAATTTTGCTTTCAAGCCTTATTGAAGGCGGTGCACAAGAAAAAGGAAAACGCGCAGGAACTGAAAACATTGCAGGTATTGTTGGTTTGTCAACTGCACTTTGCGATGCAGTTTCTGAAATGCAAGAAGTTGCAAAAAAGGAAACACTTCTTCGTGACAAACTTATCAAAAACCTTTCAAAAATTCCACACAGTGCACTTAATGGTGATGCAGTGAAACGTGTTCCGAACAACTTTAACATGTGCTTTGAAGGAATCGAGGGCGAAAGCCTTTTGCTTTTGCTTGATGATGCAGGAATTTGTGCTTCTTCTGGAAGCGCTTGCACATCAGGCTCGCTTGACCCATCACATGTTCTTCTTGCAATTGGCCGTCCACACGAAGGTGCACACGGCTCTCTTCGCCTTACACTTTCAAAATATACAACCGAAGAAGAAATTGATTATGTAATTAAAAAAGTTCCTGAAATTGTTGAATATCTAAGAAGAATTTCACCAGTTTGGGACGAACTTGAAAAAGGAGAAAGAAAACATGTTATATAGTGAAAAAGTAATGGACCATTTCCGCAATCCAAGAAATGTTGGAGAAATTGAAGATGCCGACGGAATTGGTGAAGTTGGAAACGCAAAATGTGGCGACATTATGCGTGTTTATATCAAAGTTAAAGACGGAATTATTTCCGACGTAAAGTTCATGACTTTTGGTTGCGGAAGCGCAATTGCAACAAGTTCAATGGCAACCGAACTTATCAAAGGAAAGCCAATTGAGCAAGCCCTTGAACTTACAAACCAAGCAGTTGTTGAAGCCCTTGGCGGACTTCCTGCATATAAACTTCATTGCTCAGTTCTTGCAGAAGAAGCAGTGAAAGCAGCAGTTAAAGACTATTTCGACAAAAACCATATTGCCTATGACAAAAAGAAATATTGCGCTGGCGATTGCCCATGTCTTCACGACCACAACTAAAAAATATAAAGCCTTACTCAAATCAAAATAAAAGCAGTTCCCCACTGCTTTTTATTTTGCGCATCTAGACAACGAACATGATTTATGGTATAATATTTATATATGGAAATGGGGGCAAAACATGGCAAAAGACCAAAAGCAAAACCGAACTAAAATCTTGAAAAAACTCGACGAAATGAAAAAATATAAACTTGTAAACATGCCAGATGAAGCGGGAAAAACCTATCGTGTTTCAAAAGTTTATGGTTCAAGCGAACTTCTTGGTGAAGAAAAGAAAAAACCAAACTTTCTTCACGACTTCGTTGAAGCATCTGAAATGGATGCAAGCATTGAAAAAGGATATAAAGGAAAAGCCAAACTTTTTTCAAAATCAAACAACCTTAAACTTGGAAACGACACAACCGCCGTTTTGCTTTCAAAGCGTGAAATTTTAGATATTTCAGACGAATTTCTTGAAAAAATAGGAAATTGTGACATTGTAATTTCAACCGCCTATGACGAAAATTTCACAATTGGCGAACTCAAACAAATCTATGCCATTCGAAAAAAACTTGGCGAAAGCGGACGCAGAATTTATTTTGCCGACTATGACAGCAAATATTCAGTTGAAAGCGTTCTTCATGCAAACGCAAAACTTTCTTCTTGGGCAAGCGAAATCAACCGCGCACCTTTCAATGGAAGACCACTCACCCAACTTGAAAAGTTCATGGCGGCATATAAAACTGTTACAAACTTTGCACAATATAGTCTTGAAACCACTGGTTCTAACCCTGCCCTTTCGCGTGCAATTTCTTCAATTTTGAATTATAGCAAAAACGACCAACTCATTTGCTGTGTTGGCTATGCAAGTTTGCTTCAAGCACTTTGCGCAAGAATTGGCATTGCTTGCGAAATTCAAAGAGAACAAATTCTTGATGAAGACGAGTCAAGAAACTATGCAGGAAACCACCAAACCTGCCGTGTTTACATTAACGACGAAACCTATGGCGTTAAAGGTGTGTTCCACTCTGACCCATGCTTCGACTCTTTAACCGACCGAAGCCCATATGGAACGCTTCTTTATGCATTGAACTCTTTCGACTATTTCGAAGACATTGAACCAGACAGTAGAAAATTTAATCGTGCAGAAACAGCAATCCTTTCCCGCTTTGAACCAGACGACAGCGACTGTTTAATGGTGAATGCCGACGCGCATCTTGACGAACTTTTGAAAAAAGCAAAACTTATGCCAAATGTTCAAGAAGTTTCAAAATATATTAAAAAATATCCAATTGAATCTGCACAAAAATTCATTTCAAAAGTGCTTGCCGACCGCAAAGCCAACCCAAAGTTTACAAACCAAGCAGACTATGTTTCAAACCCAATTTTAAAGTTCCTTGCAAAGCAAGAAGAAGATGCACTTGAATATCTTCTTGAAAACCGCCTTGAACTTGGAAACATTATCCGCGATTTTGAACTTAAAATTGCAAACGGAAAAGCAATGATAAATGTATACAAGGAAAATCTCGGCGAAGAAATTCCTGTTTCAACCCTTAAAAAAGCAATGATGGTTGCGCAAGCCTCGGCTTGCAAATCTAAAAAAGAAGCAAAACAAATTTGTGCAAGCATGTTTGAAAAATCATCTATCAACGCATTGTTCACAGATATTTTTCCTTTCATTCAAGCCGAAGCCCATGACCAAGAAGCACCAGAAGTTGAATGTCCAGAACTTGTCGCACGCCTTAAAAAAGCCATAACCGAATATGAACTTCGAAATGAAGACACTTCAAACGAAACAATGCAAGTTTCTGTTCCTGTTATTCTTGATTGGATATATCAAGACATGGGCGTTTTTGAAAATCTCTCGCTTTCCTCTAATACCGACTATTTGAACTATAACCCATGGCTCAAAGAACTTTTGTCAAAAGACAACAAAACTTTTGACAGCATGCTGAACTATAAAATCCGCATGCTCCGCCTTATGAATAAAACCATTGGCGATTCTGAAGAAAGAAAAGCCACAACAAAAAGTATTGCCGACGAGCCAGAACCAGGCAACGATGAATAATTTTAATATGAAACTATATTTCGCAAATTTTAATTTAATAAAGTTAGCAAGAAAGAAAAAATAAAAAGTCACAACACCTTGTTGTGGCTTTTTATTTTATTTGCAATCACATACTTTTCTAAATTTTATAATAATTCTATTGCCGGTTTTTTACAATAAATTACAATGCATGCCAATATGATAAATAAATCATTCATGCCTAATTTTATTTTTTCATTTGCTTTTCAATCCACGCCATGATAACCGAAACAACATATTTCTGTTCGGTTTCAGAAAGAACATGATTTTGTTCAATGTGGTGCCATTTGAAAAGGCATTCTCTGCAACAAGTTGCTGTTGCATGCTGTGCAATGAAAACTGGATGCCCACGCATTGGAGTTTGCTTGCCGTCTTTAAACAAACTTTTGTCAGCAAGCCTTTTTGCAATAAAATCTTTTGCATGCGAAGCAATTGTTTCCATTCCCTTTTGCAAAACATATTCTTTGTCTTTGTTTTTAAGGCAAAACGAACTGCGAAACTTTGACTTTTCAAGAGCACTTAAAACTCTTTCAATCTTCTCTTCCATTTTTGTCACCAACATATTTCTAAATTTTTTTTCCAAACTAAATAAATCACAATAAAAAGTATAGCACAACAACCCCCCACTCTCAAACCACAAAAGAGCAGAAATTGAAAAATAGTTGCATATCTCATCTGAAATTTAATTTACTAAATACATCACACAAAAAAGCACCAGAAATTCTGGTGCTTTCTATTTTTCTATTGATTTTTATTTTAGTCATATTCAATTGTTATTCTGCTTTGTTTTCTTCGTTAGTTTTTGCTGGCTCATCTTTTGATGCAATAAATTCTTCTTTCATTTTGATAAAATCGTATCTATTTTTGATTTGACCTTCTTTTTCTGTGATGCATTTTGAATATTTTTGTCCAATCTTTTTCATTGTTCTGTATGCAACTTCAACAGCAATACAAACAACACCCAGAACGCCAATAAGAATCAAATATAAAGCATTCAAAGGGTTTGCATATGTAAAGTCCATCACTGTTTTTGCAAGCAAAATGCCAAGAGGAATTCCCAAAGCATAGCCAAAAACCATATAAAGAATTTTAAGCAAACGTTCATTTGTCAAAAACTTTGTTTTGTTTTTGAACTTATTCAATTCTTTGTCAAACTCGTCAAGTTGGTCTTTTTCCATTTCATTAACGTTTGCGGTTGAAATTTTGTTAAATTTTTCTTTCATAATTTTCCCCTTTGTTTTATTTGTTTAAAAAGTATAACACCATTTCAATAAGTTGTCAAATGGTGTGATTTGCCATCGTAAAATAAAGGTGGAAGAGTAGATAAAAAAGATTAAAAGAAAAATACAACCATATTTGGTTGTATTTTTTTATCAAATAAATAAAAAACATTGGCAGATGATATGTAAAGAGTATAGGTGGTTCGAGTCCACTCAATCTATTATAAATTGATTGTGGCAATAAGGTGAGGGAGTGGGACGTGCAAATAACTATTTGTAAAAAACGACCCCCACCTTGCGTCACAACTCGCTTTATTTATTCGTTTTCAACAAAGTTGAAAAGCTTCATCATTTAAGCGGTTGTTCCTTTCTCAATTTACCAAAAAGTTGATTTGTCAAGGTTTTTATTAGAAACTGATACGACTATGTCATCTACAAGTACTACTTTGACGGCTCTAGTTACAGTTCCACCATTTTGTATACCTTTCCACTGACTTTTTTCCCATATTAAAATTTCTTCATCACCAATATATTCTTTGGATGTTGGTTCTCCCATAATACTTATTACTTCACTTCTACTCATTCCGCTATAAATTTCTTTAGCACTGTTAACGAATTCTTTATGTCTACTACTCCATAAAACGACTATGACAACAACTAAAAGTAGAGCTATTCCTCCAACTAGAAGTGGCATTGATAAATATTCCCACATATTAACTTCCTCCTATGAGTGTATTATAGCATATAATTAATGTTGTGTCTAGTGGTGCTATATATTTCATTTAATATATATGTAAAATGTATTGTATCACAAATAATCTCGAATACTAAAAAAGGTTAAAATATATCATATAGGTTGGAGATTTTAAATGGATATTAAAGAGATTGTGAACCGTATTGGAATCATTAGAACAAGAGCAAATTTGTCAGCAAGAGCTCTAAGCTTGGCTATAGGGAAAAATGCAAGTTACATTCATTTGTTGGAAAGTAGTAAAACAACTTTTGAACCATCATTGTCAGTGTTATTAGATATAATAGAAGTGTGTGGTTCAACACCTGAAGAGTTTTTTTCATATGATATAAATCAATATAAACAAGATAAACAAGCTTTAGATTTTTTAAAAACACTTTCTCCTTATCAGAAAGAAGCAATAATGAATCTTTATAAAAAATAAATTACATATTTATTTCAAAATTAAAAGACCACGGATAAACCGTGGTCTTTTAATTTTTTCTGAATTTATAAAGTTAAAATAATTCGCCCCCCACCTTATGCAAAAACCATGTTTTTGCAACCTTCGGTGCATGGGCAATTTTTAAATGAATTTAAAAATTATACCCCTTGCACTTTCGGGATCGGTGGGAACGAGCACGCAAATTTCACCATAAAAAAATCACGGATAAACCGTGGTTTTTTT
>USTJ01000003.1 GCA_900557585.1 uncultured Eubacteriales bacterium | reverse complement strand
TTTTTGTTCTTTTTGTACATATAGTTACACCGCCTTTCAGTTTGCATAAAGTAAATCTTACTTTAAATAAAAAGGTTAACAGCAATGTTTTCTCTCCCACCCAAAGTGGAATGATTTACTATTTCACCTTTCTTATTTCGTTTAAAATTATATGTACAAATTGCACAAAACACAATATTCTAATACAACAAAATCAATATGTGCAAATTATACAAAAACACGCACCGGCGCGAACAAATTTATATGTACAAATTATACATATATTCTACAACAAATCAGATAAAGTAATATGTACAAATTATACGAAAATCGCAAAATAAAATGCAAATGGATATTTGTGCAAATTTTAGAAATCCAACCGAAAATCCAAATAACAAAATTCGACAAAGACCCGCTTTTTGCGCGGTCTTTTTTATTTTATAAAAATACCAAAACACACCCATATTATTTGCTTGTTTTTTTATGGTGTGATATAATGACAATGTTCAAAAAATAAAAAAAATAAAGGAGAAATCATGAAAAAATTCAAGAAAATTATTTTTACTGTTCTTGCTTTTGTTCTCGCCCTTCCTGCAATGCTTATCTTGTCGGCTTGCGGTGGTGATAGCGAAAAAAACAAAAAGGCAACAACCGAACAACTTGTAACTGCACTTTCATATGATGCTTTCACAAATATCACCGTAAAGCAATATGAGATTGAAGGTGACGTTCTTATTCAAATTTCTAAGGGGCAAATTTTGTCAGACGGCACAGCACTAGAATATACCCATGAAATCTACGAAGACGAGACAGACACTCGTTATGTCTTTATTAAAGACGGAAAAGAAAATTCTTATTCTCTTGAAGAAGACGGAACCTATCGTCAATATAGAACAGACGAACCAACATCTGACACTGCAACTTCATGGCTCGAAGCATTCTTCCCAACTTTGGAAAACATTCAAGATGTTGCAAGCCGTGTAACTTTTGACGGTGAAGCATATACAGTTGAAAATTATAGAACTACAACCCGTATTGCTTCAAGAAGACCACTCAAATTTGAAGATGTAAAAGAAAATGCAAAATTCTGGCTTGATGAAAACTATCGCATTTCAAAACTTATGACATGGTATGAAGACAAAACCCTTGACGATGTTAAATATTATGCAACATTTTCAGACTATGGAACAACAAGTGTTGATCTTCCACTTTATTTTGACAAAAATCACACCTGCACTTTTGAAAATTGGACAGTTACAACCGAACCAACTTGCACCGAAGATGGCGTTGAAACCGGAACTTGCGTTTGCACAAGAAAACAAACAAGAGCGGTTCCTGCATGCCACAAAATGGGCGAATTTCAAGTTACAACTGCCCCAACCTGCACCAATAAAGGCGTTGAAACAAGATATTGCCAAAGAGAGGGTTGCTCACATTCTGAACCACGCGACATTGACGCACTTGGACACGATTATGGAGAATATCAAGTTACAACCGCTCCAACCTGCACCGAAACCGGGGTTGAAACAAGATATTGTCAAAGACAAGGTTGTACGCATTCTGAACCAAGAACAATAGGTGCAACAGGACACACACCATCAGAAGAATATGCTTCAGACGGTGCAAACCACTGGAAAACCTGCCAAACCTGCAACGCAAAACTTGCAGAAACCGAAGCAGAACACACCTATGGCAACGATAACCGTTGCACAGCATGCGGAAAACTTTTCACATTTAAAATGTCCTTTATGAAAGACCCACAAACCTATTGTGTTCTTGGTTTGAACGAAGACCTTGAAAATGTTGTCATTCCTGCAACCTATCGTGGATATGCCGTTACAAGAATTGGTGTCGAAGCATTCAAAGGCAACCAAACAATGAAAACAATCACAATTCCAGCAAGCATCAACTCTATCTTAAAAGATGCATTTGCTTCTTGTTCTCTCACCCTTTCAACCAATTTCCTTGGAACCCTCGACCAATGGGTGAACATTGATTTTTATTCTTGCATGTCAAGCCCACTCGCACCTGTTTCGACATATAAACCATATTCTGGATATGATAGCAGTCGCATCTATTTTCTTGACGATAACACCAACACAAAACTTTATATTGGTGGTGAACTGGTAACAAAAATTGAACAAAGCGACAACATTACAAATGTAAATCAATTTGCTCTTACTGGATATAAATATCTCACATCAGTTTATCTTTGTGCTCCAAGTGCAGAAGAAACAAACCCAAACATTGATATGTGCACATTTAGCTCTTGCGAAAACATTTCAACCGTAACTCTCATGGGAAACGGAAAAAACACAATCCGCCCAAGAGCATTTTATAATTGCAACATCACAACTCTTGTGATTGACAATTATGACTCAATTGAAAAATTGGCATTTAGTTGCGAAACAATTGAAACTGCAACTCTTAATGTTAAATATCTTGCAACAGAAGCGTTCAACCATGTTACAAACATTGAAACACTCACAATCGGTGAATTGTTTAAAAACACTTATATTTCTCGCAATTCTGATGGCATAATTTTTAAATATGTTAAAACATTATATCTAAACTGCCCAGAATTTATCAGAAACTATGCAACAGAAGAAACTCATAAAGTTTACTTTAACAATTTTATTATTGGTCGTTTCTCAGCAAACAATACCGATAAGACAAGCATCTATATTAAAAATTGTGAAAACACCGAAGCATTTGCAACAGAAGCAAAGTTGACTCTTTCTGAAAAAGGAACCGAATATTCACTTTATACAATGTAACAACAAATAAAATACAAAATGAAAAAGCCAGTCGATTGATTGGCTTTTTTATTTTTTTTGAACAAAAACGCGAATTGTTGTATAAAAAATAATTTTTTGTCGAAAAAAAGCCCCAAATTGTTATATAAACATAAAAAAATATGCTAATATAGATGCATGGAAAAGCAAGAAAATCAACAAGTGACAGAAGAAAAACAAAAAGAAAGCAAAGTTCAAAAGAAACCAAAAAAGTTCAAACAAAAACGAAAAGCATGGTTCCGCTTTATGAAAAAACTTATGGTTTGCAGATATAAAAAACCAGAATTTGTTTTTCTTGGTGAAAAGCCAACAAATGGAGCCATCATCATCAGCAACCACGAGGGCACCGATGCCCCACTTTCGCTTGAAATGTATTGCGACTTTCCAATTCGTTTTTGGGGCACTGGCGAAATGAACTCTGGGCTGAAAAACCTTTATAATTATCAAACCAAAGTATATTATCACGAAAAGAAACATTGGAACTTGTTTCTTGCAAGAATGTTCTGTTTGATTGCAAGCCCTCTCACCAATCTTTATTATAAAGGTTTGAACCTGATTTCAACCTATCATGACAGCCGTTTTCGTCAAACCCTTAAAGACAGTTTGAAAGCCATTCAAGATGGCGACAATGTTGTAATTTTCCCCGAAAAGTCAGACAAAGGTTATTTGCCAGAACTTGAAGGATTTTATAAAGGCTTTCTTTCTTTTGCAGATGTTTGCAAAGCAAAGGACATTGATGTTCCAATATATGTTTCCTATTTCAAGATCAAAGAAAAAATTTATGTTTTTGACAAACCAGTAAAATATAGTTCGCTTATTGCAACTGGCGAATCGCGCGACCAAATTGCAAAAAAACTTCTTGACCGTTGCAACGAACTTGGCAAAATGCAATTTGAAAACCAAAAGAAAAATAAAAAGAAAAACAAGAAAACTAAAAACAAAATTTGCGAAGCACAAAATCGAAGCAATGTTCAAGTTTGCGAAACGCAAGAAAAAGACAATAAATAAACCGCAACAATTGAAAACAATCAACACAGTTTCTTCAAAACATGCACTTGTTTTATTTTAAATTCAAATTTTGCAAAAGAAAAATCCACCAAAAGACTAACACATTTGAAACTAGCAAAATAAAAATAAGGAACAGTACATTTTTGGGGTTCACTTCATTAATATATATCCTTTTAATATTCTAATATAATCCAACCAATTCATCAATAGAGACATTAAAAAATTTCGCAAGTACAATTAAAGAATACATAGTTGGTTCTCTGAGACCATTTTCCCACAAACTAATGACTCCTTTACTCACACCAATTGCTTTAGCTAATTCAACTTGACCCAAATTTTTTTCTTGTCTTAATTCTTTTAAATTATCTTTAAATTTATTTTGATATACCATATTATTATATTCTCACAAATGTAAGAAAAATACTTGACCTCTTACAAGTGTAAGAGTATAATATGATTAGATTATAGAAGGAGGAAAAGTAAGATGTATTGTCCTAAATGCGGAAAAGAGATCCATGATGATGCAGAAATTTGCGTTAATTGTGGTTGTAGGGTTAAAAATGAACCAATATTAACTTCAAACGATGGAAGAAATGCAGCTAGGTTTGCTTTAACATTTTTCTTAGGTTTTATTGGCAGTTTTATTATAAATCACACAAATTTAAAACCTAACGGATGGAAATCGAGAACTTGTGCATATTTTTTTCTTGGCTTGGTTACTTTTGGCATTTATCAATTAGTTGCTTCAATTTGCAATTTTTCATTTAATGCTAAACAATCTTCAAATATAGGATATTTTAAAGATTAGTAAATTATTTATAAATTTATGGCATTTAAATGTGTGCTTGTATTGATACAAGTCGGTGTCGCCTCGCTCCACCGAAGACAAGCACACACCTATAAACTAAATTAAAACATACAAAAAGCGAAAGTGTTGGTAAACATAACACACTTTCGCTTTTTTGCTATTATCTTTTTATCTTTTTTATTATTCATTTTCTGAATGTTGTTTTAGTTTAATGAAATAGCGTTTTTTGTTGTCATCAATCATAGCATGAATTCTGCCATCACTTTCGTTTAAAGACGCAATTTTAACAGTGTATGTTGGAATAAAAATTGCAGACATGCTTGGATTGTTTAATACATATTCTCTTCCTCGAGTTGCCGCCGGAATGCTTGTAGCCCTCTCATATTTTTTTGTTTTTGAATTGTAATAATACATTGAAAATGGGAGATCTATTGCATAAGGGCAATATGGTGATATGATCGATTCTATGCTTGAACAATTCGAAAGCATATCAATTACTTTAGTGCTTGATTTTATGCCTGTAAGATTGAAAGAAGCAAGCCTTAAATCTTTCACATTGCTACAATTATAAAACATGCCCACAACCGTTGTAACCTTTTCTGTATTAAAACCATTAACATTGATTCCGTACCCTTTAAACTCTCGGAACATTTCTTCCATGCTTGTAACATTTTTAGTTATGAAAGTCGAAACATCTAACGAATTACCCGAAGTTGCAAATCCTGTAGTATTATAAAACATTTGGTACATATTTGTTGTATATGTTGTATTAAAGTTTTCGGTATAATAAAAATCAATACTTTGTAAATATGAACTTGAAAACAATCCAGAGCAATCTTCTGGAGCGAAACATTCACCCGTGACAACAAAGTTTACTGAACCACCAGGCGTTGTCCAAACCTCAATATTTGGAAGCCAATTTCCCCTATATGTGAAATTTGAATCTGAAGTTTGTGTGAAATATATGCTTTCTATCCAACTTTTTGTAATGCCAATTGAGCCATATTTTGTTGTAAGTTGATCCAACCAGTCTGATGGGAAAAAAGCACGCCTTAAATATGTTCTAGATGAATAATAACTGTTTTGACCATTGGCAATATCTTCTGTATAGGAACCATCTGTCTTATAAATATTATCAGTGCCATTGTCAAGATAAAGACCCTCCATTGTTGAAATTTTTGGACACGAAGATTTTGGAGTTAAAAACCTCATTATTTTATTGCTTGAGCCAAGATATAGCATATTGATTGTTCTTGCACTGCTCGTTATGGTAAATGTAGACAAATCAAGTTCTTCTAGTGCCTTGCAATTTTGGAACATAGCAGCAAAATCCGTGCACTTTTCAGTTCCCCAGTTCGCACCAAGCGTTAGTGTTTTAAGTTTAGAGTCGTTATAAAACATATAAGATAGATCGGTTGCAACTTTTGTGTTGAAATATGATAGGTCGAGGCTGGTCAACTCAGAACATCCTGAAAACATATTAAAAAAATCTTTGCATTTATAGGTTGTCCAACCACTGCCAAAAGTTATCGAAGCAAGTTTTGATGCTCCCTTAAACATGTTTGACATGGTTGTTACATTTGAAACATTAAACGAAGAAACATCAAGGCTGGCAAGCGACGAACAATACTCAAACATATAACTCATATTTGTGCAACTTGCGGTTGAGAAGTTTGAACCGAGTGTTAAACTTAAAAGTTTAGACATTCCACCAAACATATATTCCATTGTTGTTACTTTTGCGGTGTTGAAAGATGAAAGATTCAACGCAATAAGACCTGAACAATAATAGAAAGCATAACTCATGTTTGTTACATTTGGTGTTGTCAAAGTTGTCAAACCAAGACTTGAAAGCCCCGAGCAGTTTGCAAAAACATATGAAAGGTTTGTTGCGTTTGCCCAAGACAAACCAGAAAGATTTATGCTTGTGAGATATTTACAGCCATAAAACATGCGTGAAAAGTTTGTTGCAACTGGAGTTTTGAAATATGTAAAGTTTGTGAGCGTTGAAAGTTTTACGCAATCTCTGAACAAATTGTCAACAGTTGTAACCTTTGGGTTTGTCCATCCAATTCCAAATTTTATGGTTGACAAAGCCGAACAAGATTTGAACAAAGAAGACATGTTTGTTACATTTGAAGTGTTCATGCTTGTGCCGTCAAAGGTTGTAAGCGCCGTCATGCTTGCAAACAAACTGGAACTGTTTGCCGGAAGTTTTACCGTTCCTGCAATGAATGCGATAATGTTTCCTTTTTTATAAACTGGAATTGCCGTTGACAACTTTCCAAGACGAGTGTATCCACTTGGAGGAGTTGTTGCAGTTTTGATTTCTGTTACGCTTGTGACTGCCGGCGCACCCGAAAATGAGGCAAGTTCGGTTTTCCATGTTGTTGGAAGTTCTGCGACAAGTGAAACAAATTTTGCATATAGAATTTTATTGCCAGCACTTCCCATTGTCCAAGTGAAAGACTGTGTTGTTGCAACAGGAGTTCCCGTGCAAGAAGAGTTATCATATACTCCTTCAAAAGTGAAGCCTTCTTTTGGAACCGCCGTGCAAGGTGTTGATTGCGTTGGCCCACGATATGCCCAACTATTTCCCGCACTTGATGTTGGCGTTTGCCCAGAATAGACCGTGCAAAGCCCACCATCGCTGGTTGAAACAATTCCATTTGAGACCGAATATAGTGTTAGGCTTACGGTGTAGCAATATCTGAAATCTTCGGTTTCGGTTGAGCCATCAATTGTGTAACTTGTGCTTTCGTCATAGGTTGGTGAAGACCAGTCGGTTCCATGAACCAATTTTGCATATGCATATTTTCCATTTGCAGTGTGACTGAAAGTTATGACTTCGCCATCTTTGCATTTTTTGGTATATACGCCCGAACTTGTTCCCATAACGGTTCCCTCGTTCGAAGTGTTTGAAAGGTTGGAAACAGTAAGTGTTACATATGGTTTGAGCCCAGCAACCCAAACCCCACCACTTTGGTAGACATCAACATAATATTTACTGGTGTCATAACCAGTGATGCTTGCTTGCGAAATTGTTGGTTTGCTTGTTGCGTTTGGAAATTTCAAAAATTCACGAATTTTGCTTGTAACTTTAATGTTCATTGCTGGCAAGGTTGAAACATCTTTAAAAGTAAGAATCCCATCATCGCAAAGGTTATAAACATTGTTCGCGTTTGCAGATGCAGACATGAAAGCGTTTGCAAGTGTCACATTTCCTTTATAAATATAAAAGGTTCCAGAAGCAGTTCCGCCAAGCATTGAAATGTCTGCGTTATTGTTCACACTTACAATGTTGCCAGTTCCTCCATTTGAAATTGTTCCTGCATTCAGAGAAAAAGTTCCACCTTCAATAATTACGCCAGCGCCGTCAGCGTTGTTTATCAATCCCCCATTCATAACGAAATCAGAAGAAGATATTCTTACACCTTCATAAATTGAACCGTTTTGCATTACAAGAGTAACGCCATCATGAATCATTAAGCCAGAAGAAATTGTTCCACTTGTGATTGATGCGTTCACACTGTTTACAAGATTAACAAGTCCATCTGAAATTGTTCCGCCTGAAAGTGAGAAAGTTCCGCCCGAAACATAAATTGCAGAATCGGTTCCTGAACCATAATTCTTTTCAATGGTTCCGCCCGAAATTGAAAGGCTTCCCCCACCTTCAACACGAATTGCACTTGCCAAACCATTGCGAATGCTGTTGCCAGAAATCGTTCCAGATGTGATGAAAACTTTTCCACCACTAGAATAAATTGCGCCAACACCCTCATAATCATTTTCATGCGCATTTGCACCATTGTTCACAATTGAACCACCAGTCAATTTGAATGTTCCACCAGCGTCAACATAAACAGCATATGCAGCAGTGTTGGTGTTTTTGTTTATCAAATTATAACCCGAAATTGACTTGTCACCTTTAAGTTCAACAGTCGAGTTTTTTCCAATATAAATTGCAAGTCCTTTGAAATCTTCTGCACTGCAAGAAGAAACAGCAGAAAAACACAAACTTCCAATCAAAATTGCGCAAACAACCGGCAACAAAACTGCCGTCAGTAAAACTGAAAGTTTCTTTTTCATTTGGACTCCTTTAAATTTTAATCACTTTTTTATATATTATATATATCACAATACAGAAAAATAATCAAACAAATTTTGCAACATATATTTTTTATTTTGTGAAAAACTTTAAAAACAACAAAAACATTTTTCTTCACTTTTGAACACAAAACCCATACAACCACCATTTTTTCATTTAGTAACACAACCAAAACACCGCGTTGGCGCATAAAACCACTGTTTATAACTCTGTTGATAGCGAGTATATCCGCCAGACAACTGACAAGTTTAACGAAAGAGTCAAAGAAGACCAAATGCTTTTAAACGATAAAAAGCGAGAAGAAATCCTTGAACAACGCAAAGATGAGTTTGTTGCAGATATGGACGATGACGAGTTTGATGAAATACTAACAAAACTTCTCGAAGAGCGAAAAGAACATAAACGCAGACGCGAAAGTGATATGGAAATGTAAAGCACGAATTTTGTCGAATGTATGGAAAAATTGTTAATTTTATGCTACAATACCTGTGTTAGGAGAGCTTGATATGTATGTAAGTAAAATAAAAATTAACAATTTTAAAAATTTCAACAACCTAGAAGTTAATCTCCAAGAGGGATTAAACGTGATAGTTGGACCAAACAATGTGGGAAAATCTAATTTTATTCAAATAGTTAATTTTTTAAGTGTTGATCCAAATAGTCAATCATCCATAGATGATTTCAATAAATACTATTTGCATAAAAATATAGATCAAATAAAAATAGAACCACCAATTATTGAAATTGAATATACTTTTGAGCATGATATTAATTTTGATGATGAAGATTCGGCATTCTCAAAACTTTCCAGCATTTTAGTCGTTGATCCGATCACAGGGAATGTAGAAAGTAAATCAGATAATGAAGCTCATTTAATTGCTAAAACTAAACTAATTTATTCATACGACTTAAAAGAAAAAGAAACTTATATAAAAGAAATGTCCACGGTTACAGATTTTAAAAGTTTATATAAAGTTTTACAAAAATTAGAGACTAACTTTAAATGGAACTTTTATAATGTTGCTACAGGCGAAATTCTTGATAAAAAAATAATAAATAATATTTTCGAAATTGATGAAATACCTGCATCTAGAACTATTGAAAAAATAACAGAACATTCGCAAAAATATGTAAATCAAAAAATAAAAGATAAAAATATAAATGATTTTGAAATAAAGCAAGACATCACTACAACTATCCAAACAAAATTAGAAAGTGTTAAAACAGAGATAAACAATGATATTAATACTGATCAAAATGAGATAGGAATTATAAATGGCAAAAATAAATTTGTATCAAATTTTATTTTTGATGGAGAATTATCAAGCTTTTTTAAGTATGAATTAGAAGATGACAAGTTGGGTTTTCCTTTACCTTTAGATTATAATGGATTAGGTTATAATAACCTTATTTATATGAGAAACTTATTAAAACAAAAAAGGAACAATGATTATAATATTATACTTCTTGAAGAACCAGAAGCTCATCTGCATCCTAATATGCAATACAAATTATTAGCGTATATTCAGAATCTAAAAAAACAAAAGGCTGATAATATTGAAATAAAAAATCAAATTTTTGTAACAACTCATTCACCAAACATCACAGCAACATTACCCCTTGATAACATAATTGTTTTTTCAATTGACAGAACAAAAGACATTCCAACAAATAGCGCTGTAGTCTTATCAAGAAATTTCAACTATAAAGAAATTGAGAAATTATTTAATCAGACAACTGAAAAAGAAAAGATTAAACGGGATCAATTATTAAAACAAGCCAAAAATCATTTAACAAAATTTTTAGATGTAACTCGTAGCGACATGTTGTTTTCAGAAAAAATAATATTTGTTGAGGGACTGGCTGAAAAATTATTAATTCCCAAGTTTTTTAAAAATTTGGTTAAAGAGCATGTATCAATTGTGGAAATTGGAGGTATTAATTTTAATTATTTTTTGCCTTTGGCCTTTAGTACGAATAAAAAGATTTTATGCATAACTGATAAAGATGTTGATATAATCACCGAAAGCGATTCGGGGCTTAAATTAAATATAGATAACTACAAAAAGTCAAAAAGCAGAATAAACAAAATGTTTTTGCAATTTAAAAATCAAATAAAAGTCAAAACTCAAATGCATTTTGGTTCAACATTTGAAAAAGAATTATTTATAGATAACTATGATAAAAATTTTGAATTGTTAATGTCTATAGCAATTGATAGTGAAACTTTCCATGAACTTATAAAGCACAAAGATATTAATTATTGGAATGACAACATTCCAAAATATATAACTAATGCCAATCAAAAGAAATTTTTGGTTGATATAATATTAAAATATAAAAAATTATATGACGAAGACAGTAAAAATAAGATTTTAATAGAAAAGATATTTTTCTCGGAAATATTTTATCATTATGTAAAAACTAAAAAAGGTGATTTTGCTTTAAAGTTATTTGAGCATATTGATAAAATTGTTGCACCAAATTATATAAAAGAAGGTGTCAAATGGATAAATTCATAAATTCTTCTGATTTAATAAGTATATATGAAGACAAATTTAATTTCAAAGTTTACGCTGGACCAGGTGCTGGTAAGACATATTTTCTAGTACAAAATATTAAAGATATAATTGAACATAGTAAAAAGTTGCAAGAAAATAATATACGTAAAATATTATGTATAACCTATACAAATGCGGCTGTAAATGAAATAAGATCTAGATTAGGACATTACAATGATTATGTGGAAATAAGAACCATTCATTCCTTTTTATATGAATATATAATTACCCCATATCAACTACAGTTAAAATTATTTATTAATCAAACATTTAATGCCCACGTTCCTGCTAATAGAAAGTTATATCCTAGGATGGAAGGCTTCGGTTTGTTGGCAAAATTAAAAATCTCTGATTTTGTAAATTATCTTAAAGAAAAATATCAAATGCAAATTGCAAGCGAAATAACAAAGCGGAAAATCAGTGAATGTGTATTAGATATATCAAGCTTAAATAAATATCCATTTAATGAAAACAATATGCCATATATAAAGTCACTAAAGTTGACAACAAATAAGGAAGATTTGATAAGAATAAAAACTGCAATTTGGGAGACCGAAGGTGTACTAGATTTTGATGAGATATTATATTTTAGTTATATACTCTTGAAAAAATACAAGTTTATTTCATATGATGTACAATACAAATTTCCATATATATTGATGGATGAATATCAAGATACAAATCCTATTCAAAATAAAATATTAGAATTGTTATCTAATAAAAAAATTACAATAGGTGTAGTTGGTGATATTGCGCAATCTATTTACGGGTTTATTAACTCAACCTACAAGGAATTTGATAATTTCCATCCTAATGTTAAAGATTTCAAAACTTTTATTATAGATGGAAATAGAAGATCTAATAAAAATATTATACACTTTTTAAATTACATAAGAAGCAATGATAAAACATTAAATGAACAACAATGTTTGATTAATAACAATCAAGAAAAAGTAAAATTTGTATTATGTGCTAAAGATAATGTTGATATTTTAAATATATTGAATGTAAAAGACATAAGGGTATTATGTAGAAGATGGTCAGATGCATTTAACTACATTACAAACATTGAATCCAACCAACGCATATTATTGAAAAAGGTTCATGATTATTATAGATATATCATAGATACAGATTTGACAAATGAATTCAATAGTTCAAATATAAATTGGATAGCCAATGTAAAAATAATTGTTTCAATTTATAATTCTATTCAATTAGGGAACTTCGGAGGAGTGTTAAGTCAACTTGATAAAGTTTTTGATATTGATATGCTAAAAAGTGAAAAAAGAGCAAAAGGTAAAGAGCTTGTTGAAATTATTAGATTTATAAATCTTTTTAAAACTTTTCCTTTAAACATGTCTTATAAAGATATAGTAACAACAATTAACAATTTTATAATGGGTTCAACTTTAAAATGCCGTGAACCTCTTGAATTGATTGATGAAGGAGATGAACATTATTCGGAAAATTTACATCCGTTTTTAAATAAATTAGATTTAAAAACATTAAAGGTAATGTATGAGGATGTCTTTACAGATGATAGTAAATATTTAACCATACACAAAACTAAGGGTAAAGAATATGATAATGTATTGGTAAATTTAGAACCGATTCGTGAAGAAAAAGCTTGGGGTTCCATCCTTAATGTCTTAGAGAATCCAATTATCTTTAGCAATAGCATTGATGATAAAATCACTGAATTTGTTAGAATTGCATATGTTGCTTTTAGCAGAGCAAGAAATGGGTTGTATATTTATTTAAAAAATAATTTATCAGAAATCTCTGGTCTGTTAAAAAAACTAGATAATTATTGTAAGCAAAAAAAATTACCTGACCGCTTTTATGAAGTCGTAGATTTAAATAATATTTCGTGTACCTAAATGTACCTAATGTAGTAGTTTTGGGCAGTTTTAGGAAGAATTAGACCGAAAGTTGATGAGTTCAATTTTCGGTCTTTTTTTGTGCAATTTTTGTGTACCTAAAATGACAATTTTGTGTACCTAATGTATTTTTTAAAGAGAGCCGTGCCCTAAAAATTTGCAAATAAAAAATCGCTAAAAGCCTTTAATTATCGGCGTTTTAGCGACTTTTGTTTAATGGAGCTGGTGACGGGGCGACGCGTTAGAAAAACAGTGTAGTACACTGTTTTTAGCCAAAGCCGGGAGCAACTTTGTTGCGGTCCGGGCC
>USTJ01000002.1 GCA_900557585.1 uncultured Eubacteriales bacterium | reverse complement strand
TCGAACTCGTGGTACAGTTTCCCGTACACAACCTTTCCAGGGTTGCACCTTAAACCACTCGGACATCTCTGCATGTGCTTTAATTTATAAAATTATTTAGTTGTGACATGCAAATATTCTATCATTTTATTTTTAAATGTGCAAGTGTTATATAATTGTTTACAGTTATTTCAAAGATAAAAAAGACTCACGAAAGTGGGTCTTTTATTTTGATTTATTTCAAATAGAATGTGCAAGTTGAAAGTTTTTTGCGTTTAAGTTTAAGGATTTTTCCATTTTGCATTCGATATTCAAAGCCGTTTTCATATGGGCAAGATGCACACGATGCACCAAGCAAACACTTCATTGGACAATGTCGAAGCGTCATAAAGGGAAAATCTGTGCGCTTTGCAAAACAATCTTCACTTGCAATGACTGGCATGTTCAGTTTGTTTGCTGAAACTTTGTTGAAAACATCAAGACCGCCACCAGCAACTTTTTCTGTGCAAAAATCAACGGCATAATAGTTGTTGCAAACAACTGGAATCTTGTTTTTTTGAACAATGTTTTGAAGAAATTCAACATCTTTGCTTAGTGCAAAGTTTGGCAAATCAAGAAACATTTTTTTGCCCTCTTTTTCACACTTCTCTTTGAAAGAGCAAATGTCTGCTTCATCATATGTTTCGGGTGAATATATAACATTTTTCTTCTCGGCTTTTTGATTTTTGTCTTCAATAATTTCGAATTCATCAAACACTTTTGGCTCTTTTGTTTTTCCAAGAGTAAATGGTTTTTCATTGTGAGAAAAAGCACAAAGAACCTGCTCTTTCACCTTTTCAAAAAACTCTCTTCTTGTTTGGTTGAGCGATGATTTCAAAACAAAAACGCCGTCGGTTTTAAAGTTGATTTCTGCTTTGAAAAACTCATTTTTATCAAAACAATTTTGAACATCTTCTTTTGAAAGTGCCATGTTTTTGGCAGTTTGCAAGACTTCTCCAAACACCTTTATTTCTTTGCCAAAAATATTTGTTTTAACGCAAAGTTTGTTGCCTGAAAAAGCATTGATTTCAATTTTTAAATCTGCCTTTTTCACAGTTTGAAGCATTTTTTGTTCAGACTCTGCCTCAACCATAAGATGAACAGAATTTCCAACTTTCACATTTTGAGTTGTTGTTGCTTTATATGTGTTTTTGCCCACTTTTTTAAGGTCGAAAAGCGAAACAACATTTTCCTCTTTGTCTTCGTCAAAAAGTTTTATCACCGACTTTGGCGAAATTTCCATGTTTGAAGAAAACTCAAATTCGTTGAACTTTTTGCCATTTTTCACTTTTAAAACATTTCCAACAAAAACGCCAATGTGGTTGTTATATTTTGAAATAATGCTTCCGTTGCCGTCAAAATATCCCGCAGTATATTCGCGATTGAAAGCAAGTTCAATTTGTTTTTCAGAAGGCTTTTTGTTTTGCAGTGCCAAAGCATATTGTTTAGTGACCTCGCCAACATAGAAAGGTCTTCTTGCCCTGCCCTCGATTTTCAAAACATCAACACCAGCATCTTTTAAAACCGAAAGTTTTTTTGACATGTTAAAATCTTTTGCTGAAAGCAAATAGCCAGATTTGAGGACTTTTCCATTTTTCAAAAATTCATATGGCAAACGGCAAAGTTGCTTGCACTTTCCGCGGTTGCCACTGGCATCGCAAAGATAGGAACTCAAAAAGCAGTTTCCCGAAAAGCAAACACAAAGCGCGCCTTGAACAAAATATTCAATTTCAAAGTTTGTGTTTTGTTTTATGCTTTTTATTTCTTCAAGCGGAGTTTCGCGCGCAAGAACAACTCTTGAAAAGCCAAGTTTTTCAACATATTTTGCGCCCGCCAAATTGCAAATTCCCATTTGAGTGCTTGCATGAAGTTCAATTTCTGGATAGTTTTCGTGAAGAATCGAGGCAAGCCCAAGGTCTTGAATAATGAAGCAATCAACACCTTTATTGAACGCTGTCACAACAACATTCACAGCGTTTTCAAGTTCGCTGTCACGAAACAAAATGTTCACGGCAAGGTTCACTTTCACACCAAAAATGTGACAGAAAAGAACAACATCATCAAGGTTTTCAAGTGAAAAACCATCAATGTTGTTTCGGGCGTTATAGTCGCTGATGCCAAGATAAACCTCATCTGCGCCATTATAAACCGCCATTTTCAGACTTTCAAAATTTCCAACTGGTGATAAAAGTTTCATATGAAAAAGTATATCATTTCCTTTTCAAAAAGAAAAGAGATTTTGCATAAAAAAGATTGCCAAACGGCAATCACTTACTGGATAGCAAAAATGCTACCTTTGGCAACTTTCGTTGCCTTTATTTTAGTAACCTATTTGTTTTTGGTATGGTATAAGTTACATTTCTATTGTATCAACCACACAGATTTTTGTCAAGCACCAAAATGCAAAATTTTTCAAATTTACAACACATTGCACAAAAATTTTCATATTTTTGAAACCTCCCACAAATTTGTTTACAACACCAAAACAAATGTGATAAACTCAAAATATAAATAAAATGAATAAGAGTTTTTTTGAGGGGAAAACAAGATTTTCCTTAAAAAAAAACTCTTTTTTTGTTTTTATAAGGAGAAAAAACATGACAAAATATATTTTCGTTACTGGCGGTGTTGTGTCTGGGCTTGGAAAAGGAATTGTTGCTGCAAGCCTTGGCAGACTGCTTAAAATGAGGGGTTACAAGGTTTTTGTTGAAAAGTTCGACCCATATCTTAACATTGACCCCGGAACCATGAACCCACAAGAACATGGCGAGGTTTTCGTTACCGATGACGGAACCGAAACCGACCTTGACCTTGGACACTATGAGCGTTTCATTGACATTAGTTTAAACTGCCACTCTAACATTACAAGTGGTGGGGTTTATTGGAGAGTTTTAAACAAAGAAAGAAATGGCGACTATCTTGGAAAAACCGTTCAAATTATCCCCCACATTACTAACGAAATTAAAAACTTTATCAAAGACAATGTTTCGGCGAACCAGCCCGACATTTTAATCACCGAAATTGGTGGAACAATTGGCGACATTGAAAGCCAACCATTCATTGAAAGCATTCGCCAATTTTCGCTTGAAGTTGGACTTGAAAATTGTTTGTTTATTCATGTATGCCTTGTGCCATTTATCACTGGCAGTGACGAATATAAAAGCAAGCCAACCCAACATTCGGTGAAAGAACTTCAAAGCCTTGGCATTCGCCCAAACATTATCATTGCTCGTTCGGACACAGAGGTTGACAAGTCGCTCCTTTCAAAAATTGCAATGTTCTGCAATGTGAAAACCGACTGCGTTATAAACGACATCACCCTTCCCGACATTTACAGTTGCCCAAGATTTTTGTTTAACGAAAAACTTGATAGTGTTGTTCTTCGCGAACTTTCGCTTCCTGAAACCCCAATTGATTTCAGCGAGTGGGACAAAATGATTGAAAAACAAAAAAATCGCAAAGGAGAAGTTAAAATTGCAATCGTTGGAAAATATTGCAAACTTCGCGACTCGTATATTTCAATTGTTGAAGCACTTAAACATGCCGGCTATGAAAATGGTGTTTTCACAAAACTTGAATTTGTTGAAAGTGAAGATATCACAAGCGACGAAAAAGCCGAACAATTGCTTTCTTTTGCCGACGCAATCTTGGTTCCTGGTGGGTTTGGAATGCGCGGAATTGAGGGAAAAATCCTTGCATGCAAATATGCAAGAACACACAATGTCCCATATTTTGGAATTTGTCTTGGAATGCAAATTGCAGTTATTGAATTTGCAAGAAATGTTGCAAACATTAAAAATGCAACCTCACGCGAGTTTGATGAAAACGGCGAGAACTGCGTGATTGACCTTATGCCCGACCAAAAAGGAAAAATCAAGGGAGGAACAATGCGTCTTGGGGCATACACCTGCACAATTAAAGACGGCACAATCATGAAAAACGCATATAAAAGTGAAACTGCAAGCGAAAGACACCGCCACCGTTATGAATTTAACAACGACTATAAAGATGTTTTGTTGAAAAACGGACTTGTTGTTTCTGGCATTGAGAAAAACAGAAACATTGTTGAAACAATTGAAATTCCTTCTCACCCATTCTTTCTTGGGGTTCAGTTCCATCCAGAACTCAAAAGCAGACCAACCAAGCCACACCCACTTTTTATTGCGTTTGTCAAATCTGCAAAAGAAAGGAAAGAAAACAAATAAATTTGAAAAAGAAAAAGACCAAAATTTGGTCTTTTTTTATAAACATTTTTTCACAATGTTTTTGAAAGTTTTTTCTTCGGTTTTCTTTTCAAAATCTGAAAGCAAATCAAAATCGCTGAAAGTTCCACCCTCACTTCCACTCCAACCAACAAGCCAAATGTTGTGTTTTTCTTCTGGAAGTTTGTCGCTGTTTGACTTATATTTGAAAACATGGAAAACTTCTTTGTGCTTTTTTGCTTTTCCCAAAAATTCAATTTCATCTGGTTCTTTTCCAAGTTCGGTTGGATAGCAAAGCCAATGCACAAGGTCGCTTTTTGCAAGATAAACCTCGTCATCAAGTTCTTTTGGGAACATTTCAATCAGCCCATTCTTTTCAAGAGAATCATGAATCAAACATGCATAAACAATATTTTTTGCAAGATATGAAATTGTTTTTTTGTCGGGCACTTCATCAAGTTCCAAAAGCGAATCAGCAGAATAGAACGCAATTGCTGGACTTTCAATTTGTTCGGCAGTTTTCAAAATGCGAACCGTGTCTTTATTATAGTAAAGTCTTAAAAGGTCACACAAAATTTCAAGATTATACTTTCCATCTTCATCAAGTTTATCAAACGCCAAAACACCCTCTAAGGTTTCTTTGTTCAAAAACTTCACAATCAAATTTTTGCCTTCGTCTGAAATTTTGTCATACATTTTTTCATAGTGCATAAGACCAGCAAAAAGTCGCCCTTTTTCATAGGTTTCTTTGGTTTCAGTTGCTTTTTCAAGAACTTTTTTAACATCGTTTTCGCCAATTTTGTCTTTTGCAAACATCTCATCAATTGCATTTTCCAAAACACGATATTTATTCACACATTCAAGAAGGCTGATAAGTGTTTGTGCAGTGTTTTCATTTGCGCTTTTTGAAAGCATGATAAGCGACAAAAGTTTATCGCAAAGAGCAAAAATGCTGTCACGCTCTTTATAGGTTTTTGCGTTTTCAATTTGTTTTTCAAGCGGTTTGAGTTCTTCAAAAGCATATTCAAAAATCTCATTTCGGTCGGAAATTGAAAGTTTTGGATTTTCATTTTTCAAAACATTCAAACACGCGGTTAAAATTGCAGTTTTATCAACAATATTGGTTTCTTTCTTGGCTTCTTCAAGCATTTGTTTATAAATTATCATTTTTCGTCCTCGTATTGTGCGATTATAACAAACTTTCGGGCGGTTTGCAATCATATTTAGAACTTTTTGAAATATTGCCAAATTTCGCCATTATTGACAGAGTCAATATTTTTGTGATAAAATAAAACCAAGGAGAACAAAATGGAAAAAATTAAAGTTGCAATTTGTTATGATTTCGACCGCACCCTTTCGCAAAGCGACATGCAAGGCTATGGCTTGATTTGAGCTGAACATGAACATTAACGACTTTTGGGCAGAATGCGCGCAATTTTCAAAAGACCACGAAGCAAACAATATCATGTCATATCTTTATATGGTTTTAAAAGAATGCAAAGAAAAAGGCATTGCCCCAACCCGCGAATTTTTCCAATCGTGCGGAAAAGACATTGAATATTATGCAGGTCTTGACACATGGTTTGACCGCATCAACAAATTTGGCGAGCAAAAAGGTGTTGAAATTGAACACTATATCATTTCTTCTGGAATGAAAGAAATTGTAGAGGGAACAACGCTTTCAAAATACTTTAAAGAAATTTATGCTTGCAGTTATTGCTATGATGAAAAAGGCGAGGCTTTTTGGCCAGCACTTGAACTGAACTATACAAACAAAACCCAATTTCTTTTCCGAATCAACAAAGGCATTTTTTCACCAATTGACGCCAGCGTGAACGGCTATATGTCACACGAAGAACGCCGAATCCCATTTGAAAACATTATTTATATTGGCGACAGCGAAACCGATATTCCGTCAATGAAACTGCTTCGTTCAAAGAAAGGATATTCAATTGGTGTGTACGACGCAGACAATTTGCCAGACTATTATAAAACTCTCATCAACCAAAACCGAGTTGACTATATTGCCAAAGCCGACTATTCTGACGGAAGCGAACTTGAAACCATTATTCAAGAAATTGTTGAAACAATTTTCCACAAAGACATACTCAAAAAAATCAATCAAAAGCAAAAGAAAAACTCTTCTGTTTAAACAAAAAGGCCACCGATTTGGTGGTCTTTTCTATTGTTTTTTCTCTTCTTCTATCTTTTTCATTTCGTCATCAATCACAATGCCGTTTTCAACATTTGTTGAAACACTGTCAATGTTCACAAAGTTTGGAACAATTGGCTCCATGATTTCCATGACGCATTGTTCAAAAGGCTTCATTTTCGTTTTTTGGCTTTTGCAAATAGTCTGTTTTGTTCTTGAAAGCCCCCAAGCACAAAAATCGGCAAGTTGCAAAATGTTTTCATTTTCAGATGATCTGAAATATATTGGCAAATCATAGCCAAGAAGACCTTTAAGTTTGACATCGGCACCGTTTTTCATGATTCCTTCATCACAAACAACCGCAACAATTTGGTCGTTTTCGTCATCTTCTTTCAAAAACTTTGTTGCAAGTGAAATGTTCAAAAACAAACCATATTCTTCAAACCTTTTCATGTCTTTGGTTGAAAAACCATTCAGTTCAATGATTTTGTCATAAATTTCAAACAACTCTTTTTGTTTTGCAAGCAAAGGCTTTGTTATTGTTTGAGTTATGATTGGAATTTCAAACTCTGAAACCAAAAATGAAAACGCACCCATATATGCAAGCGAATCAAGCGACTCTAATTTTTCAAACCCATTTGTACGGTTGAACATATCGGTGAAATGAAACTCGTTTTTGTCATATTTATTTTTCAAATCTTGTTTAATTTTCACAATTTCATCATTAAGCATTAAAATGTTTGGAACCGCAACAAGTGCCCCAACCATTGAAACAATTTCATCTTGAAGTGTGTTCGACTTTCCTGTTTTTTGAAAAGCAGTGTCATCAACATATAAAAAATAATCCATAATTCCCTCACAAATATTATACACCAACAAAACAACTTTTTCAAGAGCGACTTTTTTAGTCAATAACACACCAAAACGCACCACCCACCCGCAGTCACTTGCGCCATTTTTTCTTTAAACCAAAGGATGTTTTAAACACTATTTTAAAAATTTAATTTGTATTTATCTCCATAATAAACAAAAAATGCAAATATAAATAGTCCAACATCAAAACAATACAAACCACAATAAATCAAAAAAATAAAAAAATTGGCATAAAAAAATTGGCAGGTTTCCCCGCCAATTTCATTTTATTCACCAGCATCTGGCGAATCTGCAAGATAAATCATGCATCTGATTTTTATTGTTTGTCCGTAAACACGTATGATTACATAAAACTCAACATATTTTACCTCATTTTCATCAACTTTCACTTCAAGAGTGTTTGTTCCATTTTTCAAAGCAATTTTTCCATCTTTGTCAGCAGTCATGTTTGCAATCAAAATTGATTCAACAGAAACATCAAGATATTCTTTGTTTTTCACGGTTTTGATTTCAGAAAGCATTGCTTTGCCAAAATATCCAAAGAAAATTGTTTGGTCTTCATCGCCACCAACCACAAAATCCCCAACAAAGTCTTCGTCTTCAAATCTCTCTTCAAGTTTAACTTGGTTTTCACCAGTTCCTGCAACAACTTTTGCAATTGGTTTTCCAAGGTCGTCACCCGAAACAATAAGGGTATAATTCTTTGTCGCACCATTTGTTGCGTAAACTGTCATTTGATAGGTGCCAGCAGTTTTAAAGGTTACATTAAAGTGTTTCAAACTTTGAAGGCAATCCGCATATACAACAGTTCCCTCTTCATTTGTAATTTTGCAAATCATTTCATCGTTTGTTGGATAGAATGACACAAACTTGAATGCATCAAGATTTGTGATTGTAATTGTGTCGCCATCTATCTCATATTTTTCTTTTTCACCGATATATGATTCGACAACAATTCTTTCAAAACTTGTAACGCCGTCATATGAGCCTGAAACTGGTTCATATACAAAGCAAATTTCGTCTTGTCCGTTATTTTTAAAAATAATTTTATAGCCGAACAACAATTCGTTGGTGATAACAACATTAATGCTTTCTAAAGTATAGCCCTCTTTCACTGTGAAATTGTCAAGAACAAATCTGCCACTTGTTAAAAATGCTCGAATGTTTGCAATTCCACAACCATTGCCACGATTGTTTGAATCCCAAGAAATGTCACTTCCTGTTTTCATGAAAATTGAAGTGTATGGGATTGTTGATTTATCTGCAAAGTCTGAAACTTTCTTTGAATAGTTCACAACAAGAGTTGTGTCATAGGCTACTGTGAAGTTTTCTTTAACTACATATGTAAAACTGATTGGAACTTTATAAAGACCAAATTCGTCAAATGAAACTGGTTGATTATTGTTCACAACAATTTGAACTTGGCTTTTATATGACCTTACATTTGCTTCAAGGTTTGCAAGGTCGGAAACTTGAGTGTATACTGCGAAATAATCAAGATTATCTTTCAATGTGTTTGCTTTCCCAGCATATGCGAAGTCTCCAATAAAGTCATACATCACTTCGGCTTTTTCCAAAACTGTGTCGCCGTCTTTAATCAAAACATAGAAATATTCTTTATCATTAAGATTTGCAAAACTTGTGAACTTGTTTCCTTTTCTGTCAACAAACTCAACGGTCAAATGTTTATATCCCGCTTTTAAAACAACCTCAAAACGATTTATTATTCCAGGAATATATGAATAGTCACCAAATGTGAAATCAACATCATTTTCATAGTCATAACCTTCGCCAACTCTGTTTATAACAAAATGGTCAATTCTTGTGAAACCAATAACATTGATTTCAACAACCGACATTTCACTGCTGTTTTCCATGATGACAAAACCTTTGAGTTTATCAACATCTTGAACTGTTACTGTAAGGCCAATAAATGGAATATATTTATAGTTGTCGTCAGAATCAAATGTCACAAGTGTAAGTTCAAAATTTGCAAGTTCTTTTGCAAGTTCAACAGTGATTGTTGTTTGATTTTCTTTAAGATTGATATAAAAATCATTATCAACCAAGTCGATATATTCTTCTTTGCCATCAATTTTCACGCTTGTTGCGTACATATAAATTGGAATATCACGCCCAAAAATTGAAAATCTGTCATCATTTTTTTCATAAACACGAATGTCAAGTCTGTGGAGATTTGTTTGTGCCACAACTCTTCCAGATGAAACAACTTTGTCGTCAACCTTCAAAATATGTGAAGTGTTTTTCAACACAAATTCGAAAACCGAGCCCACGCAAACATTTTTAATTTCCATGAGTTCTTCGGTTGTAATGATTCTTTCCGCTTCGCCAAATGGAGTGTATTTGATTTGTTCAAAAACATCTCTTTGAATGTCAAGGCTTTGATTCTTGTCATCGGTTGTGCCATCTTCCCACTCGCAGTTAAAGTTGTCGTTCAAACGATATGTAACCGATGTTAAAACTGGGCTATCAAATGTGATAGAGTTGCCACTTGCTGAATAATATGACAAATAGCAGAATCTATCATCAATATTATCCCATGTCAAAGTAAGCGAGCCTGAAAGAGGCATCAATGCATAGTTTGTTTTGTAATATGGAACTTTGATTTGTTTTTTCAAAATCACGAAAGAAAAATCTTTGTCTTCGCTTGTGCCGTCGAACCAGCAAGCATCAACACCCGCCTTGATTCCAATTTTCACTTTATATGTTCCTGCATTCGTTTGAAGAGGAATGTCTTCGCCATCTTTAATTTCCATGAAGTTTTCGTCAAAACCAACAAGGGTTCTTTCGCAGAGTTCAATTGCTTCGCCAGTAAAGCGAAGTTCTTTTTGAGTTGGAAGAAAGAACGCTTGTTTTGCAGAAATTTCAAAATCTTTTTCAACTGCTTTATAGTTTGTGTCTTCTGGGGTATAAACAACTGTATGAGTGCTTGTTCCTTCGCCAAGAAGCATGTCTGGATTTTTCCAAGAAAAACCTTTTGGAAGAACAATTGTTGAAACTTTGTCGGTTGAAAGGTGTGTTCCAGAAACTGAAACCAAAGTCCAGTCAACAACAGGCTCTGCCTTTAAAATTTCAACATCAAAAAATTTATCAACTTTTTCATATTTTTTTGTTGAATCAATATGGATTTTAACTCTATATTTTCCAGCATTCACTGGCGCAGAAGCAAGTTTGGTTTCACCCAAATACCATTCAACCAAAAGCCCAGCATTAACATTTGCAAAAACGCCTAGGTCTTCAACCTTGAAAGGTTCTCCATTATAGGTTTTTGAAGTTGCAGATAATATAACTTCATTTTTAAGTTTGTTTATGTTCACGTTTATCACAAAGTCTTTAAACTTTTTATATGAAACTGTAACGGTGAAAGTGTCGCCATAGTCCACAGTTTCTGGCTTTGTTGAAGAAACGCTATAATTTTCTTTTTCAACAAGTTTATCTGCCTTTTTCTTTACAACAGAATAAACTTCAATTTTGTCTTCAATTTCGTTTGCATTGCCAATGTCAACAAAAACTGAATTGTTTGCGCTTGTCAATTTCACGTTGTCAAAAACAACATAAAATCCTGTTTCTTTCGGTTTGCAACCGGTGAAAACCACCATGCATGGCAAAAGCAAAGCAAATGCCAACACAAAAAGAATGTTTCTGATTGATTTTTTCATTTTCCCCTCCTTTTAAAACACCCATGTGTTTTGTGATTCCATTATACAGGATTTTGCAAATCTGGTCAACCATATTTCCCCTGCTTTTTAAAATAAAAAATGCACATGTTTCATTATATTTTTTCTTTTTCAAAAATGCGACAAAATCTGTATAGCGCTAAAAATTTGTTGCCAACAAAAAACAATTTTGATATCATAAAAAAAGAGGATAAAACAATGTTATTTTGGCAAACAATCGACCTTGAAAAAGAAAATTTAGAGTACGCAGAGATTTTAAACAATTTTTTCAAAAACCAAAAAGAAAGTTTTCATGAAGAAAAATTGAAAAAGCAGACCAAAGGGGCATATGTTCTTTTGAAAAGAATGCTTTCTTCACTTTCAATCAACCTTGACGAGCAAGAAATCAAAGCAAACCAATATGGAAAGCCATATTTTGCCTCGCTTCAACTTTTTTTCAACATTTCACACAGCAAAAACCTTTGCGCGGTTGCAATTTCAGACAAACCAGTTGGAATTGACATTCAATATCTTTCAAGACCAAACAAAAAGATTGCAAGCAGATATTTTGACAAAAAAAGCCAACTTCGAATGAAACTTTCACCAAACAAAGAAAATGCTTTCACCAAAGGCTGGACAACCTATGAAAGTTCACTAAAACTTTTTTCAAATCTTCGTTTTAAAAGTGGAAAAGTGAAAACCCAGTTCTTTAAAGTGAAAGATTGCACAAATCAAGTATATTTTGTTGCTGTTTCAACCCGTAAAAATTGAAATTATAATTTACAACAAAAAAGCAAAAGACTATAATAATGTTAGAAAAAAAAGGAGGAATAAACATGCTCAAAGAATATTTAAAGAAAATCAAATGGGAGTCACTCTTCACAGCGCTTTTCGCAGTTGTAATTGGAATTTTGTTCCTTTGCTTTCCAGATTCATCAAGTTTGGTGCTCTGCTATGCCGGCGGTTCAATTTTCATTGCACTTGGCGTTATCTATTGTGTTAGATATTTGTTCAGTGAACGAATTTTCGGCTCATATATTTTCATTTTCAGTCTTCTTTTGATTGTTCTTGGAATCTTCTGTCTTGTGAAACCAAACACAATCAAAGCAATCATCACCATTATTTTTGGACTTTTCCTTTTGGTTGACGGCATTGTTAAAATGCAAGAAGGAATTGAACTTTCAAGAGCCTATGTAAAGGGCTGGTGGAGCGTTGTTGCTCTTGGCATTATCACAATTGCTCTTGGCGTTGTTGTAATGTTTGGAACATTTGAAAATGTTATGATTTTTGCTGGTGTTTCTTTGATTGTAGACGGAATTTGCGACGCTGTTACAACCCTTGTGTTCAGTTCAAAAATCCGCAAAGCAGAAAAAGAAATTCGCGCTGCAATTGATGACCAAAACGATAAATAATAATTTTTAGACAAAAAAAAAGAGAGGGCAAAAGCCTTCTCTTTTTTTTATTTCCCCGCACCGCTACGATGGAGGAATTGGGGTTTCTCTTTTCAAAAACACCATTGGAACAAATGTTTCTTTCAAAGCAAACAACACTTGGTTATCACCAGTATCAAGATTGTTTTCTGTGGACTGCAAGTTGTTTATAACTCCCATTTTCCAGAAAAGTCTTGATTGGATTTTGTTTAGTGTTGCACTTTTAATTTTGGTTTTGAACCCGTGCGATTTTACACAGTCCAAGCAAATCATAACGGCCAAAAAAGTTGCTTCAAAGCCGTCTTCAAAAGCATTGGCATATGCTTTAACCAAAACGTCGTTTGCAAGAGAAAGTAAACTTGGAATAAAACTCATGAGTCTAAGTTTTGTCATGTTCTTTTCGTTATAGGCGAAAGTTGAAATCACATTTGCGACAATGGGTAAAACATCATATGCTGTTTCGGCGGAAAAACCACCAATCAAAACAAACGAAACAATGAAAGCCCAAATTTCCCACTGTGGCATTTTCTCACCCTTTTTATCGTGAAGATAAAAACAAAGGTTTTGAACACCAGAAACAATGAAAATTATTCCCGTTCCAATTGAGCAAAGAAAGATGAATGGCAATGCATAAAGTAGTTCGGCAACAGTTGTAAGAAGAAAAAACAAATTTCTGCTTTTCACAACATATGACAAACAATAAATTACAAGAGCCACAAATCCCAAAACTTGCGCAATTAGAAAATTGGCGCCAAACATAATGACCTCTTGAATATACCTTAAAGTTTTTTCCTTGCCACCATAGATTGAAATTTGAGTTCGTTCATCTTTGCCAAGACTTATAAACTCATTTTCCACAAAAAAGCAAGAACTTTTTCGGTAGTTTTCTTGGGAGTCGGCCCAAAAGTGGTCGAGACCTGTGATGCTTTTCAATTCAAAAACCCAACCACAACTTTTTTTGACACCAGTGAGGGTCATATTCTTTGTGCAACACTAATGCATTTTGGAATATTGGTTACAGTCCGGAAAAGCATTTATCTATGCTCGACAATATTATTATACAACACAAAAACAAAAATTGCAACCAAAGAGCGTTCACACTTTTATGCCCCACCTTCATATCATGAAATGGCGACACGATTCGCCAAATTTTCAAAGGAGGACAATATGGCAACAATCATGAATAATGCAACAGCAACCTATACAGGTTCAGATTCAATTGAAAGAACAATCACATCGAACGACCTTGACATTACATATAACACATCAAGCGGAATTTCAATTGTAAAAACTGCATCGCCAACAACATTTTCGGTTGGAAGCATTGTGACATATACAATCAAAATCACAAACACAAGTTCAACCTATTTCACGGGTGTGAGAATAATTGACAACCTTGGTGGCGGAAACCTTGCATATGTAACTTCGAGCGCTCGCCTTACAACCAGCACTCAAACCTATGCCGTTTCACCAGTTGCAACAAACCCACTCACATTCACACTTCAACAACTTGGCGTTGGCGCAAGCATGACACTTACTTACAGGGCACAAGTGGTGTTCAACCTTCCATCAAGCGTGACGGAAATCACAAACATCGTTGAAGGAATTGGCTATACCGCTTCTGGAACTGTTACAGGCTTTTCTAATAGCACAATTACAAGAAACTCAACAAACACTGTTGAAATTTCAAAAAGTGCAAGCGCTTCAACCGTTGTTCCAAACCAAACATTCACCTATTATTTAACAATTGCAAATGGTGAAAGTTCTGCAATTACAATTACCGACATCACCGACAATTTGCCAAGTGCATTCACACTTTCTTCTCTCAAACTTAAAGTTGGAAGCGGAAGCGAAACAACCCTTGTTTCAAGCGACTATACCCTTTCATCTTCGAACGAACTTGTTGTTTCAAAAAACAATGGCGCAGAAATCACTGTTCCATCAAACGGCACAACAATTCTTTCAATCACTGGCTATATGTCATAATTTTTCACAAAAAAAACAGTCCACTTTTGTGGGCTGTTTTATTTTTTAGTCGAAAATATAAAGTGTTTCGTTGTCACGAATCATTCCAAGATTTTCACGCGCTTGTTGCTCGATATAGGCATCACTCTTTCGAATTGCAATTCCTTGTTCAAGTTCTGCTCTTGTAATGCTCAAATTTTCAATTTGTTTGTCAAGAGACGCATTTTTTGATGCAAGCACGCCTGCCTTTGCATAAAGTGAAATTGCAAGAACAGTCATGATAACCAAGAAAAGTGTTGCAAGAATTGTAATAAGACGAACAATATTTTCAAGACGAGTTTTTGTCATTTGCTTTTTCCCCCTATGATTTTTTCTTTGATTTTAGTTTATTATACACTTTTAAAGCACCATTGACAAATAAATTTTGCACAAAAAATAAAACAAACAACAGTCCAATCAAAAAAGATATCACTGAAAAAAACGAAACGGCTCCACTTTCAAACTTGAAAAGCGCAACAAGAAAAAGCAAACACGAGCAAAGAGGAGCAAATGCGTCACACACAAAAGTGACAATGAAAGTGTTTTTCATAACCTTTGAAAAAAGCGAAAAAACACAACAAACCAACCCCGCAAAAAGCCCAAAACAAACAAAAACAACAACCGAAAAAATTGTTCCTGTTTCTTGAATCACTATTTAAAAATCCTTTTGAAAAAAGATTTGCTAGATTGTGCGTCTTTATATGAAAGCCCGTCAATCTCTCCGTCAACAATAAGCGTTCCCTCTTCAAGCGAAAGTTTTGAAACACGAAGTTCTTTTCCGAAAATATAAACCACTTTTCCAGCAATTTTGCAAACAACGGTTTTGTCTTGACTGCTGACAACCTCTAAAATGCCCGAAAGCATAATGCGTTTGCGGTTGTCAATTGTAACTTGATGAGGCTTGCCCTCTATGATTTGTTTTTTATTCTCCATTAAAAAATCTCCCACTAAAATATACAGGAGATTTTGACAAATTATGACAAAGCATATGTGTTTTCTTGCAAAAACTTTTTAAGCATTGTGTTTCGTTTTGTTTGATAGTTGTTTTTAATCATGTGATAAATATTAGTTTTCTTTCCAATCAAAACAACCATTTTCTTTGCACGCGTAACCGCAGTGTAAAGGAGGTTTTTGTTATAAAGCATTGGGTTTCCACCAAGAACAGGAATAATGACTGCGTCAAACTCGCTTCCTTGGCTTTTGTGAATGGTGATTGCATAGGCAAGCACAAGGTCTTCAAGGTCAACAATTGAATAGCCCGCACGTCGCCCGTCATCAAAGGTTACATACACTTCTCCACTTTTCTTGTTGATAAAATCAATGTGCCCCATATCGCCATTAAAAACGCCCATGCCACCGATAAGGTTGTCACCCTCTTGTTTTATCCACTCTTGTTCATAGTTGTTGCTGGTTTGCATCACCTTGTCGCCCACTCTGAACACATTTTTGTGAATTTCAATTTCTTCTTTATCACGCGAAGCAGGATTGAGTTTTTCACGAAGCAAAAGGTTTAAATTGTTGGTTCCTGCAACCCCAGACTTCATTGGCGCAATAACTTGAATGTCCGAAGAGTCGATGCCATCTTTAAACTTTGGAATCCTTGTTGAAACCATTTCAACAATTTCTTCTGCAACCTTTTCTGGAACAAAACTTGAACTGTAAAAAAAGTCGTTGCTTTTTGCAGAAAGGTCGGGCATTTCGCCATTGTTGATTTGGTGAGCATTCACAATGATTCGGCTGGGTTCTGCTTGGCGATAGATTTGCGAAAGTGACACAACAGGAATTTCGCCCGAAGCAATCATGTCAGACAAAACATTTCCTGCTCCAACACTCATAAGTTGGTCTTTATCCCCAACAAAAATCACTTTTGTTCCAAGTCTTGTTGCCTTCAAAAGTGCAGAGGCAACATAAAGGTCTATCATCGAAACCTCATCAACAATAATCGCATCGGCATCAAGTGGGTTGTTTTCATTTCGTGTGAAACCAAGTTTTCCGTTGTTATATCCCATTTCAAGACCGCGGTGAATTGTTGATGCACTTTTTCCGGTTTGCTCTTCCATTCTTTTTGAAGCACGACCAGTTGGAGCAAGCAGTTGAACAACTTTTCCTCTTGCAGACAAGATTTTTAAAATTGCTTTTATGATTGTTGTTTTTCCGGTTCCAGGACCACCAGTAATGAATACAACACCTTGCTCAATTGCGGTTTTTATTGCTTCTTTTTGACCCGAGTGCAAAAGCAAGTTGTTCACTCTTTCAAACTCGTTTATGTCCGCGTCAATGTCAGCATGAACTTCTTCTGCACTTTGAAGCAAAAGTTTAAGTTTGTCGGCAATATATTTTTCCATTGAATAGAGTTTTGAAATTGCAACTGCCTCTTCATTTTCAAGCGTTGTGCTTTTCACAAGCCCCTCGATTTCAAGTGTTGTGATTTGTGATTCAATGTCACCTTGATAGTCTTCTGGAA
>USTJ01000001.1 GCA_900557585.1 uncultured Eubacteriales bacterium | reverse complement strand
ACGTGCAAGCATGATCATGTCGCACTTTTCGTCGCGAAGGGCTTGTTCTGCAAGATCTGGATATCCAAGTTTTCCAACCGCAACAATTGGAACTGGAAGACCCGCATTTGAAACAATGTTATTGTCTTTAAAATATTTCTTTGCAATTTCTGCAATTTCAAGGAAACAGCCAGATGGCATGCTCGAAGGTGGATGTGGAAGCCACCAGTTGTCATAGCAACCAAGGTCAACGTCGAACATGTCAACGCCTGCTTTTACAAGGTTTGCCATATATTCAAGAGTTTCAAGGCAAAGACGCTCGTCGCGGAACTTTTTCAAACTCTTGATTTTTTTCATTTTGTCGCCATAGGTTGCATTGAGCATAAGCGAAAGGTCAATTCTATACATGATTGGAAACTTGTCGCCACAGCGTTTTCTGATTTCTGAAACCATGTCAAGACCAAATTGTTGATATGATGAATATCTTCCAAGAATGCGACGGTTGAATGCTGGGTTTGTCATTTGTTCAAGCAAATAGCCTTCGTGACCATGAAGATATACACCATCAAGCCCAGCAGTTTTTGCATCGATTGCTGCTTGACCTGTTTTTTTGATAATTTTTTTGCATCCTGCACCACTCAACTTTTTGCATGGGATTGCAGGAATATAATAGTTTGGATTCCACGATGCTGAAACTGGAAGTTTAAGTTTTGTGAGCAAGCATTCTGGGTTTCCAACTCTGCCAAGACCCGCAGTAAGTTGAATGAAAATTTTTGAGCCATATGAATGCACTGCATATGCCAAGTTTCTCCAACCAACCAAATTTGTACGGCTTCGGTCGATTCTTGGAAAATATGACAAATTGTCTTTTTCAAGAACAGTTGGGTCAACCCCAAAACTTGTTGGAATGAGACCGGTTGTGATAAGACCAACTCCGCCCTTTGCGCGAGCCTCGAAATAGTCTATCATCTTTTGGCTTGGTCTGCCAGTTTCGTCGCCCATGTTAACGTTTCCCATTGGACCCATTACAAGACGGTTTTTGATTTCGCATTTGTTCACCTTGATTGGACTGAACATTTTTGTGTATGGATAAAGGTTGTTTGTCATTGTTGGAATTTGCATTTTTCCATTGAACCAATCTCCAAAAGTGTCTTCTAAACGAGAAAGAACCTCTTCATATTCTCTCGCTTTATTGATATCATTTCTATCCAAAGCATTTCCCCCTTTCTATGTTTCTATTTTATCACACCAGCAAAAGCAATCGCAACTTATTTAAAAGCAAAAAAATAAAAAAGTCATTTTAAAATGACTTCTTTAAAATTTTTCTCCAAATCTAAACAAAAAATACCTTAAAACTATCTTTGTTTCCTAGTGTGCACATACATCTTGTCAAACATTGGATCGTGCGAAATTTCCAAAACATTTGAAACTGTTGTTAGCGTGGTTTTTGGAAAGAACTTATAAAGCGAGTTTAAAAGATTTCCATCAAATCCAAACACTGCACGCTTTTTTCTCTTTCGGATTACATTCACAATCTTTTTCGCCATTTTTGGTGCAGGCATTGAGAACTTTTGAACAAGTTTGCTCATGCTTTCTTCTTCCCTAAACAAATCAGTTTTTACAAAGCCTGGAAAAACAATTCCAACAAGAAAATCTTTTTTGTGTTCAACACGAATGGATTCTATAAAATTTTTGATTGCAGCCTTGCTCGAAGAATATAGCGCTTCTCCAACAATTGGACAAAGTGCCGACGCACTTGAAACACTGTAAAACGCACCATGATTTTGTTTTAAATCAGAAACAAACAATTCGTAACTGTAAACCTGTGAAAAGAAATTTGTGTCAAAAACTTTTCTTGCAGTTTCAATTGTTTGAGTTTCAAATTTTTCAAACGCAGGCATGATTCCTGCGTTGTTGATTACAATGTCTGCTTTGAAATTCAGTTCATCAAGTTTTTGTTTGAAAAGTGAAAAATTTTCAAAAGATGAAACATCAGTTTGAAAAAAGTTATAACTGCCTTTTTCATGTTTTGATTTTTTCTTTACACTTAAACTTTGATATTCTTTTTCAATTTCTGCATCAATAATTTTTTTGCTGTTTTCAAGTTTTTCAAGGTTCCTTCCACAGCCATAAACATGGCAAAAATATTTGCTTGAAAGCAGTTTTGCCATTTCAAGTCCCATTCCACTTGATGTTCCAGTTATCACAACATTTTTGCCAAAAATCCAATTTTTAGAGTACATTTTTCACCTTTTGCGCACTATTTTTGCGTTTTTTAATATTCAATTAAAACTTCAAGCCAGCCCACGCATTTTGCAGGAACACCAAAATATGTGACAGTGTATGCCTCGTCATAGCGAAGAGATAAAATGCGATATGAAGTGTCAACAACAAACGAAACTGTAATGCGGTCAAAGCGTGGATAGTTTGCAAGACCGGACATGTGTTTCACTTGTTTTGCATAGTCTGAAACAGCCTTATCGTTTGTGAGAGACATTTTTAATTGATATTTTCCACCACCAAGTGGAGTTACAGATTCTGAACCAACAATATAGGTTTTTGAAGAAATCGTATATGGAATTATCAAACTGTCAGGAGCAGTTCCATATTCTGCCATGAAACTTTCTTTGTTAAATGTCCAAGTTGGTTTTGTTCCAAAATCGGCAGAATCAGTTTTAACGGCTCCACCTTCAACACGAAAAACTTCGGCTGTGTCGGTGTCGGCGAAATAGTCATATTTCTCGGCAATTGACATCATTCCTTTTGAATAGTTTTGAACAAAGAAATGATTTCCATCTCTTCCTTTTGTTCCACGAACTGTTTGTTGCGCGCCAATGCTTGGTTGAACCGCACCAATAACTGAGCCTGTATATTTTGTGGTTTTTGAAAGCAAATAGTCGGCTGCAACAATAACTTCAACAGCATTTTCACGGTCGGGAGTTTTGCCATCTGCAACCAAACGATTATAAATCTCTTCACCATTGTCACGAAGTTCAGAACTATCAAAATTATAGTTTGGTTGATCCATATAGTTTGCATAGTAAAAGTTTCCACCAATATAACCAAAACCAATTGCAATGATACCAACCAAAGCATATGAAATCCAGTTCAAAATTCTGCGTTTCATGGTCATTGGTTTTTCGTCTTTCTTTTTGCGAACAATCAACACTTTGTCTTGTTTGGTTTTTCCGCTTGATGCATTGATAGATTGTTTTTCAAACTCGTTTGGCTCTTCATTTTGAATGACGCCATTATCATCGGTTTCTTTATTTTCACCCGAAACTGTGCCGAACTTTTTTGCCAAGTGCTTTTGGGTTTTTGCAAGTTTCTTGGTTTCTTTCTTTTCTTCTTTTTCGCTTATTTTGTGTTCTTTTCTGATTTTACAAACGCTTTTTTCTTTGCGCTTTTTTGCAGGAGCAGTGTCATCAGTTTCAAATTCTTCTTCCACAATTTTCACCTTTTATTTTTTTGTTTTTGTTATTATATCATAAATAAATTGCGCAAGTAAAACAAATATGACCCCAAAACAAAATATTAAAATTTTTATTTATAACTATTGACAATATTTGGCATAATGTTTAATATATTTCGTTGTATTAAAGTTGTTTTTATATTATAATATAAACATAAAAATCTATAAAGGAGGCTTATATGGAATTTGTTCTTGACGCACTTATCGACTCGCTGAAAGTTTTGCCATTTTTGCTTGTTTGCTATGTTCTGATAGAAGTTATTGAATATGTCTCGGCAGACAAACTTGAACACAGCAAATTGCTTTCGAACAAATGGAGCACACTATTTGCCTCTTCTTTTGGACTTATTCCACAATGTGGATTCTCTGTTGTTGCAACAGATTTGTTTGCTTCAAAGAAAATTAAAATCGGAACACTTCTTGCGGTGTATATTGCAACAAGCGACGAGGCGGTTCCAATTCTTCTTACTTCTCCAAACAAAATTGGTTCACTTCTTCCACTTTTGCTTGTCAAATTTGTTTTGGCGGTTGCGGTTGGATATTTGGTTGACCTTATTTTTAGAAAAGTCAATCAAAAAAGACTTGAACCTGCTTTTCAAGTTTCAAAAGAAAAATATGAAAATCTTGAAGAACCAAACCCAGAAACTCATTTGGAAACTGAAATCAAAGAAAACGAAGTTCACGAACACGGCGAGCACCAAGAACATGATGCCGAAGAACATGAACATGACCATTCAGACCATGAGCACGAACATGGCGAAAATGAGGAACAAGAAATCAAAACTGAACACCACCATGGTTGCTGTGGTCACGACATTGACGAAAAACCAACCAAGAAAGATTTGTGGAAAAGGTTCTTGCTTCACCCACTTGTTCACTCGCTTAAAATCTTTGCATTCATCTTTGCTGTAAATCTTGTTATGGGCGGACTTATTGCCCTTGTTGGCGAACAAAATCTTGTTGCATTTTTGCAATCAAGCAAAGGTTTTGCGCCTCTTGTTGCCGGGCTTATTGGTCTGATTCCAAATTGTGCAAGTTCTGTTGTTATCACCGAACTTTATGCAATTGGCGGAATTGGCTTTGGCGCTTGCATTGCCGGTCTTATTGCAAACGCAGGCATTGCATTTGTTGTGCTTTTCAAAGAGAACAAAAACATGAAAGAAAACTTTTCAATTCTTGGCGGACTTTTCGCAATTGGAGTTATAAGCGGATATATCATTCAACTTCTTGAAATGTTTTTCTAGAAAAATCAATCAAAAAAATCACTTGTTTTTCAAGTGATTTTTTTGTGTGTTAATATCTCTATTTTCCAAATTTTCGATGTTTTCTTTTTGAAATTTTAACTTTCGTGTTTTTAACCTTTAAACTTTTGATGCTTGCTCTATAACTCTATTTTTTCAAACAATTTCAAAAGCCCAACTGGTTTTTCTTTGTCTTCATTTCGCATGGTTTCAATCAGTTTTGGAGAGACATTTATAAAGTGAAGCCCCTTTGAAAGTGGCTGAAAAAAGTCATCATAGTGTGAAACCAAAACTCGCCCCGCATTTGTGTCTATTGCATTGTGTTTATAAAGTTGTTTGACAAATGTTTTTCGCTCTTTTCCGGCACCACCAATGGCCTGAACAAGAGTTCCAACCGACTTTGTAAGTTCATATTCACCAATACCGAAAGATGATGTTAAAAGCACATTTTCCATGTTTTCATGCTCAATGAAAAAGTCTAGAACCCCACCCTCTTTATAGGCTGTTATAAAGCCCTTGTTTTTGAGAGGTTTGCGTTGATAGGTGCTTTTGTAAAACGCAAAAAGTTTCAAGTGTTTGCCCGGCAAAAATGTGATTTTGAACTTTCCAATTTCAATGCTATCAAAACCACTTTTCTTGCGATGAACAACCATTGTGTCTTCTTCTGGAACACCATAGCCAAGGGCGGTGTTCACGCTTGAAAGTGTTCCAACAATTTTTGGCTTTGTTCCATTATATTTATAGCAAAGGTCATAAAACGCACGAAGATCCATTGTGTGGTCAATGTGGTTGTGCGTGCAAACAATGTGCGAAAATGCAGGTGCGCCAATCGCCTTATAGATTTCTTCAACATTTTGTGGCTTGCTTTCAACATCGGCAAAAAGCATGCTTTTTCCAAACTTGATTGGCAAACGAAAACAGTTTCTTGTTGCATAGGCATCTATCAAAAAAGACTCGCCATCGCTCACAAAAAATGTGTTTGCACCAATTCCCATGATATATGGTTTGCCTTTTGCTGGACTTTTGGTTTCAGCAACATAGTTCTCGTTTTCTTTATAAAACTCTGAAATGCTTTGTCTGATTTCTTGAATGTTCATGTCTTTCCCCTTTGTTTTATATTATAAAGAAAATGTTTGACCATGTCACCTTTTTTGGAACTTTATTTGCGTTTTGTTTAGATTTAATTTATATCCAAAAATTTTTAAGATTCGATTTTTTATATACATACACAACTAAATGACAAAAGATTAAAAAAAACAAACATTTTTTCAAAACAAAATTTACATGAAAAAAAAGACGGAAAAACCGCCTTTTTATTTTTGACTATTCACCAAGTGCTTCAATGATTGCTGTAAGTTCGGCTCTTGTTTTGTCTGTCATGATTTGCATTGTTCCGTTCACGAAAACAACATTGTTTGAATCGGCTTTCACTTTTACTGGTGAAAGAGTTCCATTTACTGTTTTCATGGTATACCACAATTCATTGTTTGTGCCACCATACTCGTTTTGACCAAGGTCAAGGTTTGTTCCATAGGTCAAAATCAAAGTTTTATAAACTTCATATCCTTCTTCGCCATCTTTCTTGCAAAGAAGAGCAACAGCATATGACTCTGCTTTAAATGATACTTCAACATTGTGGTTTGCGTCAACTTTGTCAAAATAGAGATATACGCCATCAGTGTTTGTAACTTCGATTTCTTCGCCGTCTACAACAATTTTGTCAATTTCGTAATGTTTTGCAGGTTTAACGAAATATTCAAACAATGTGTCGCCTTTAACAGTGTTTTTTCCAACAACAGAAACACTTTCAGATTGTGTTTTAAAAACGCTTCCCTCTCCGCCAGCAATGCTAATTGTGATTGTGTAGTTTTTAGCACAACCTGCAAAGCAAAGAACTGGAATGCACATTGCAATCATCAAACAGAAAAGTGAAAGTGATTTGATAATTTTTTTCATAATATTCTCCCAAAAATATATTTCTTATTTTCTCTTTTATTCTAGTTTTTTTTTATGTTTATGTCAACTTTTTAGGCACTGTTTTTCAATTTTATAAAACAGTGCCCAAAAGTTTAGGTTTACGACACAACATTTGAAACTTTATAGTATCCAGTTGTTCCCCAGATTGCGGCGATATAATAATATCCAGAAGTTCCGCCACTTGAACTTACTACCGTTTTTGAAACATGTTCAAGTGATGCTTCCGCAGTCATTCCACTGTTGATATACTCCAAATATCTATTATAGGAATAAGTCGTCAAACGATAGAAAACAATTGATGATGTAACTTGAATATAAGTTCCGTCATATTCTTGATACAAACTGTAACTTGCAGATAAAGTTGAACCGCTTTTTGTAAGATTGAAATATTGCTTGTCATAAACTGCATAAACATTCAATTCTTCTTCAACTTTTGTTGAGCAGTCAAACTCTTTGAGTGCCGATGAATTTGATTTGTTATAATATCCACTTGCCGGAGCACTTGACGCAATTACAAAGCCACAAAGGACAGTGTCGCTTGGCCACAAGAACGAACCAACACTTGGAAGGTTCAAAAGTTTTCCACCTGTAATAGTTGAACTTCTGTCATATTTCAAGTTTGAACCAGAAACAAATCCGCCGTCATAAAGCATATATTCCGAGTCGCTTGAACGTTGCTCATATGTTCCCGTTTCAACGTTATAGAAATAGAAGTGAACACCCTGAACATTTGAAGGAGCATAAACAGCATATACCCTTCGGTTTTCAGCAACAACATGTGTTGCATCATAGGTTAGAGGAATAACCCCATTGTCCGATGTGTCAAGAACCCAATTATCACCATCTTTCACAGCATAGCGATATTCAACAAACTTGTATCCTGCAACATATGGATAGTCATAGATATTTCTAATCCAGTTTTGATAGATTGTTACACCATCGCCTGAAAGGTCAAAGTTGTGAACTGCATATGGAGAAGATGAAACAAGGCTTCCATTTCTGTATGCATAGAACGAAATTGAATAGGTTTGAACACTTGCACTTTCAACTGAAATTTGGATGTTATCTTTCATATTGTAAAAAGTGAAATACAATCCGCAACTTTGCTTTTCTGCATCACCCGAAGCATCACGTGAATATGAATATAAAACCTTCATTGAATGATAAAGCGTTGTGTTATCTGAATCAGCAGTTACTGTACTATCTATACTACTTGATGTTCCAGTGTGAACCATTGTTTGCTTTTCTGAATCCCAACCATATGTCAATTTGATTGTTTCTTTTGAACCACGAAGTTTGATTGTTGAAATATAATAACCTCGTTTTGTCCAAATGCTTGCATCTCTGCTTACAAAGAAGTTTACATTTGCTCCTCCCGAAGCCTCTGTTGGGCTACTTGAAGAAAGGTTTCCATTACCCGAAACAGACAACTTTTTTTGTTGCCTTGTGTATTGCGCATAAGTGTTGAACGATTCAGATGTAAGGGTGATTCCAACCGTGCTTGCAAGTGATGCGTTTAAAACAGTTGACCCAGTCACTTTTGTTCCACCACTTGTAGAAGTGAATATTCCATTATAAGTATAACCTGTTGCAGTGATTAAAGGAACATATGGGACGCTTTTGTCAAATGTCACATTTGTGTAATACGCACCACTAGCATCGGTTCCTTGATAATTTTGAACTCTAAATTCTACACCCTTTTCAACCTTTGCACCATTACTTTTGCCATGACCCAAAAGAGTATTTTCTCTTGTATTGATATACATTTTATAAACTTTTGCTTGCCAAACTGCATAAAGCGTAAAGTTGTTTACAGGTTCGCCAACTTTCGAACTTACCAAAACTCCATATTTGCTTTCATTGATAAGTGCATAAGTAAGAGCAACTCCTGATGGGAAGTTTTCATATGAAAGGCTTGCCCCCGCTTTCACTTGTCTTGAATTGAAGCCAAGCAAAGTATAACCAATTCGATTGTATATGTCATTAAATGATTCAATCAAATCATTTTCATCATCAAACATGACAGTGATTGATGCCTTGCCTTCTATTACACTTGTTGAACCATTGCTTGAACTGCTATCATTTTTATCAAAATTGATTGTAAATTCAATTGATTCCCAGTGTGCATAAATTGCCATTTGAGCTCTATCGTTGCGAAGTTCTTCATATAACGCTCTTGTCAAAACCGTACTACTTGTAACTTCAACACCAGATGCGTCACCCATTGGTTTTGTGAACCAACCAAGGAATCTGTATCCAACTCTATATGCAACTCTAAGTTCACCAAATGCATCATCAATATTTACAGTTGTTGCACCCGAAGTTGTGGATACTGGTGAAGAACCATATTTATAAGAGTCATTATTTGAACCAGTCAAATATCCAATTGTATATTTCTTTGCAGTATACACGGCATAAAGATTGATAACTTTTCCATCAGTCATGTCACCCGCAGAAACTTTAAAGTTTGTTACAATCGCACCACTGGCATAATCAACTGAATATGTGTCACCATTTGAAAGACTATATCCCCTGAAACTATATCCTACTCTTGACTTATTTCCGCCAAGGTTTTTGCTTTCATTTATGATTGTATAAGGAACATCCCAATATGCAGTGATACCCTCTGCAACATTGTATATTTTATTCAATTCAGCAAGAAGTTCGCTGTCCATTGATGAAGAAGCGTTTGTCTTTCTCGACAAATCGTTACTGAATGTTATCCCCGCAAAATCATATTTAATTTTAAAGGTGTATGGTTTAAAATAGGAATCAAAGCCAAATTTGCTGTCAAATTCGGTTGATTCAAGATTATAAACAAGGCGCCAAGCCTTTGTTGTTGGGTCAATTGTGATTGTTGAATATGAAATTTCAGTATCAGTTGACAAGTTCTTTAAAACAACTTTTTCAAAATTATAATTTTGAATTGGGCTGAAAGTTATAATCAATTGTTTTCCATAGAAAGCAATTGTGTTATTGCCATTTCCACCAGAATCTGAAACATAGGTGTGTGTTGCAAGTCCGCCGTCTTCACCATAATATGCAAGCATCATTGTAATGAGTGGTGTGTTATCAATTCGATATGATGAACCACCATTTCCAAGATAGTTTGTAAGTGTAATTTGACGAGCCACCCTATCTATATATATAGCACAGAAATATTTGTCATCTGAAAGAGTGATTGTAGCCTTTGTGTTTCCGTCTGACAAAACATAGTTTCCGCCAGCAGAACTTGTTGAGATTCTGTAAAGGTCGGCACTTGTGTTTGTTGTTGTAATTTCAATTTTTTGAATGTTGGTGTCTTTTGTAAGGAAAATGATATAGTGAACTGTTTTTTCAACAATCCTTTTTTGAACATCTGCCGAAACATTGGTTGGATCCGACGATGAAATTTCATTAAGAGTTTTTCCATTGTGTGTTCCGCCAACAATTTTTGTTTCATAGGTACTTTCGTCACCGTTGATTGAAACATATCTATATTCACTATATTTAAAGGTGAATGAAATATTTTTATAAATTCCGCCAACAACAATTGTAAATGTTCTTGTGTTTTTGTCGAAGGCGACCGAAACGCTTGTTCCGTTCATTTCAACAGTGTTTAAGCCCGAATCCACTTTGAACTGTTCAAGAGCAGAAATTGTGTGTGATTGAACAATTTTCTGTTCGCTTGTGTCAATCGAATTGTTGAACGACATGATGCTATAATTGGTTCCACCATAGTTCATTACAAGTGCACTTTGTGCCATGATATATGAATCATTTTTAAGTGTAACTTTATATGTGATCTTATCGGTTGGAAGAACTGATGAGAAAGTTTTTGATGTTTCTCTTGCGCCATAGTTTCCAGAAGCGGTTTTTCCACTTATGTTTGTTTCATATGCAACCGACATGCCAACTGCGCTTGCGTCTGAAATGTTTTCATGTGAAAGTGATACCGAAGATTTCACATCAACAGTTTCAAACGAAACAGTGTTGTCTGTATATTGAACAACTGAAAGAGTATATTCATATTGTTTTGAGACAGTGTTATATTTTATTGTAAATGTTCCATCACCAAGATTGAAAGTTGAAACAATAATGTTTCCGTTTTTGATTGAAGTGTTTGGAGCAATTGATGGCTTTAAAACATTATAATAGGTGTCATTGTCTTTGTCATATTCAAAACTAAAATTGATTGTTGTTGAGTTGAAAACAAACTTTTTCAAAACAGCCAAATCAAAAGTTCCGCTTGCGCCATTCAAAGAATTTACGATGAACTTATATTCACTTTTAATGTTATAAATAATTCCAGAATCGGTCTTGTCTCCCGTTGCAGTAAATCCACCACCAGTTTTTTCAACTTTGAGGTTTGTTCCTGAAATTGTAAATGCGTTTGAGAATCTTAAAACTCCGGTTTCAAACGTAATTGTTGCCGAAAGGTTTTCGCCGTTATCAATTTTGTTTGTCAAAAGTTTTGCAAAATTGATTGAAACATTGGTTCCGTCTTTTGAAAGAGTTGCGCCAGTAACGCTTCCTGAAAGAACAAATTGTCCACTTCTCATTTCACCAGTCACGGTGTATGTCTGAATTGCTGTTCCATTATAAATATTCACAACAATTTTAGAAATGAAATATCCATCATTCACTTGAACTGAAATTAAAAGTGAAGCATCTTCAACAGTATAAAGATTATAAAGTCCGTTTGCATTTTTTGAAAGATTCTCAAATCCATCTTCATTCTTTGTTGAAAATTGTTTTTGAGTTCCGTTTTTGTTTGAACCAACATATGTGATTTTATCAAAGTGTGGAACAAGCCCTGCATCGTTTGAAACAACGTCTTGTCCTTTATCTTCAATGTCAACTCTATAAATCTTTTTAGTATAGTGTGCATAAAGAGTTTCAATTGGTGGGTCGGTTTCAACAACGTTTGCTTCGGTGTATTGTGTTCCATAGGAAACTGTTTCGCCCTCTACTGTGAACTCTTTTGTGTCAAACCAACCAACAAAAATATAGGTTTCTTGGTTTGTTCCCGATTCATTGCGATAGGCTTTAAGTGTTGGAAGTGCGCCAAATTGTTGACCAAATGTGATAGTTTTTGTAATCTCGCCAGTAAACTCATCATCGCCATAATATCCTTCAAAATCAGTTTCAAAGAACGCTTTGTTAATGTTATAGTCAAATCCTTTAATTGAAACGCCAAAATATGAATCAAGGTTTGCATCAAATTTCAGTGTATATGTTTTTGGTTCATATTTCGCCTCAATCAAAATGTCATTTGGGAAAGTGTAAATGGTTTCTTCGGTGAACAAGTTGTTTTCATAATACCAACCCTTAAAAATATATCCAGTTGGAATTTCGATTTCTTCTTTGGTGAGAAGTGTTCCAACAGGTTGGTCAAATGTCACCTCTTTGCCAGCAGGCAAAGTTGTTCCGCCATTCTTATAATATAGTTGATATTTATTTGCGGTATATTTTGCAGTCAAAACATGCTCAACAATTGTGTCTGCTTTAACAAACATTATTTCTGCGTCGCCAACAAAACTTCCGTTTTTATCAATAACCAAAACTTTTTCTGCTTCGTTAGTGTCTTTTTCAAAACCTTCGAATGTATAGCCCGCACGCGCGAACACCGGAGTTGTATATTTTCTTGCAAAGTTCACAAATCCGAATGGTGCAGGATTTCTTTTTGACACAACATCTTGGCTGTAACCATAGAAATAATATGCAGTTTTGTCTTCCGCCTCGCTCCCCTCATAATCTTTCATGATAAGGCGCGAATACCACTCGATGATGCTTATGTTTTTGATTTTGAAATAATAATCTGACGAAATTTCTGAATAGTCAACCGTGAAGCCTGTTGCATATTCTGAAAGAGTTGCAACGGGAACTGTGCTCTCGTTATATTTTCCAGTAACCGCGTCATAAACCGTATAAACAAAAGTTGCATTTTTGAACGCAAAGCCTTCTTTTGCTTGAACTTTGATTTTCTTTTCGGTGGCGGTTTTTATAAATGTAATTGTATATGTTCCGTTGTCCCAAACCTCGCCGTTGCCCGCATTAAGGCTGTAATTGCTTGTCTCTTTGATTTCTGAAACATAAACGTTTGAAATCACAAATTTATATGAAAGTGTTTCGGCAGTTGTTGAACTGAAAACAATTCCTCCGTCAAAGCCAAAAGAATTATAGTTAACAATTCGATTATCTTTTGCACTTTCATCGCCAAACAAACCAACGTATGCATTTCTAAATTTTACAGCAGGTGCAGATGTTTTGTTCGCAATTGCGGTTTGATATTTTGAAAGAGCATCAAAATATACCATTTGTGTTGAACCCGCAACCGACTCTCTTGTTGTTGAAAGATTTGCAGAAACCAAATATGCATTGTTCATTGCAAAGTTCACCATATAACTATATGTGCTCGTTCCCTCTTCTTTCAAGCGAATGATTGCAATGATTGCATAGGTGTTGGCTTCAATATGAACACCATCACAAATATAGTTCACGGTGCTTTCAGCGGTTGCACCTGTCCATGTATAGGCTTGTTTAACCACATTATCAAAAACAGGAACAATTTGTTTTTGCTCGCTTGAAAGGCTGTCATATGAAACAAAATCAAGTTTTGAAAGTTCGGTTTTGGCATAGTTCTTTTCAAATGTAACATAGCCCGCACCTGTTGTTTTGTCAACATCAATCGATTTTGGTGTCAATGTGTCAGAAACTGTTGCAATTGCATCTCGAACACTTCCAGTGAATGATTTTGAAGAAAGAACAAATTTTGTTCCCACCCTATCAATTTCAATGTTTTTATTTTTAATTCCGTTTGGAAGAGTAAATTGCAAAAGTTCAGATGAACCAATATAAAGATTTAAAACATCTCGTGATTCAACAAAACGAACTGTTGTTGCAAGTTTATAGGCAGTTTTATCAAGATTGTAAACATTATATTTTCCTGCGTTCTTTGTGAAATAGAATCCAATGTCAGAGAAAACATAATCTTCAAAGTCGGTCGCAAAGTTGTTAATCTCGGACACATTTTTGTCTGTGTTCAAAACATAATATTTGTTTCCACGCTTTGCAATCATGTTTTTTCCGACAACTGTTGAAATCTTGTCATATACGGCATCGAACAAAACAGTTCCGTCTGAAAGTTTAACACCCTTCATTCCGCTTATTGAAGAATAAACAATTACAGAATTTTTAAGTGCTGTGCTTTCAGCTTTTTCGCCAGCGTTTGTCAAAATGCAATTTGTGCTGTTTCCCGCAAAGTCAATAATGCCAGACTCAGTTCCACCAGCAGTCAAAAGTTTGCCTTTTTCATAGCCAACAATTTTTCCATATTTGTCAAAATCATATAAAACAAGTTTTTCAAGCGAGAACTCACCTTTTGAAACTTTGTTGGTCTGCAAATAATAATATTCAATGTCGGTTGAATTTGAAATTGAAGTTTTGTCAATAACCTTGTTTCTCAAAACTGCAACATAGGCATCTGAAAACTCACAAGTGCCCGCAGAAAGCAAGCAACCATTTGAAGCGATAAATGCATATGCCTCGGTTTTCGCGTCATAAATGTTATATTCAATATTATAAAAAACTTCATGACCCGAGAACACTTGTTTGATTACATATTCATCTTGCGCAGTAACCGCTTTCACTTTTTCAAGAAGAAGCGCACGAGAAGAAAGTTCGCTTGCTTTGTAATATTCAATCATTACAAACGCTTTTGAAGAAAGTGTGCTTTTAAGGTTATATTCATCGTTGGTTTCTTGTCCAAGGTTGTCAAGTTCCAAAACTTTTTTAAAATTGTTTGAAAGTGAATATACTGTGGTTTTTGAAACTGTATAAACAGAAGCAAAATATTTTCCAAACTGAATATCAATTTCATCACCACTCAAATTGGTTTTATAAACAACTTCATTTGACGAAGTGTTCAAAATCAAACTTGAAACATTTTCGGTATTATTATCAGAATAATATTCAAAAGTTTCACCAGCAGGAGCCTTTATAAAAATAAAGTTAAATGAGAATGAAACAGAGCAGTCAGCAAAACTTGCAATGTTGGTTTTGTTTTCAAGGTCAATCAAATATGAAACTTGGTTTTTCTTTACTCGTGCAACTTTTCCATAAATTGAAACAAGTTCATCGAAATCAAAGTCAAGAACAAAAGGTTGTTTTTGGTCAAACGAAACAAAGAATGTATCGCCATCACTTTCATATGCCAAGAACTCATCAGAATAGTCAAGAACATTTGAAAGCGAGCCGTCATAAACTCCCGCAAAATTTCGAGAAGAAAAACTAGGCTTGTTATCAAACCTTGAAATTGCCGTTCCAAAAGCAATCTGATTTTTTGTCAGACCTCCGTCACCTTTATCTTTAACAAAGAAAAAAACGCCAATTCCTATTCCGCTCAAAATCATTAAAGCAAAAACAACAACAAGCACAATGGACAATTTCTTTTTAGAACTTGACTTAAAAACCATATCTGTTTCCTGACCCTAATTATATTTATATAATTATAGTTTACCAAAAACAGAATATTTTTACAAACGAAATTGCACATAATTTAAAAATAAATTAAATTATAATAAGTATGAAAATCACACTAAAAGTGGGCAAAAAATACAAAATAAAACCCGAAAAACAAAAAAACAGCAAATCGCAAAAACACAAATATTTCTCACAAAACACCGTTTTGGTGCGGTTTTTTCACTGTTTTTTAGCGTTTTTGCGGTTTTTTCACGGTTTACACATGGCAATTTTGCGATTTTTATAACGCTCAAAAATCACAACAAATGCGATATATATAATAAAAATAATTCCAAGAAGCGGATACATAAAATCTATCAAATTAGAAAAACCAACAAAACTCAAAGCAAACGAGATTGTCAAATTGACCATATTGTTAAACTTATATTTTCCAAAACATTTGCTTGCGCCATATGCAGTTGAAAGCAAAGTTGAAAAAATCGAAATACAAATCAAACAGAAGTGAACAACAAATAAAACATCATTAAATTTTTTCGATATTGCAAGCATAACCATATCATCATAAATGTTCATGCCAGAAAACAAAAGAACACACAAACAAACAATAAACAAAACCACAGAAATTAAAATTGACGAAATCAAACTTATCAAAAATATTTCTTTTTTATTTTCAACAAAATTTGCAGAATCTTTCAAGATTGGATAAACTGTCAACACATTCATTCCCGCATATAAAAAACATTTTAAACACAAAACATTCGAAAAGGAACAACCAACAACATTGCAGACTTTTCCAAAACATAACCCCACAACAAGAATAACAAAAACAAACAAAATTAGCACAACAGACAAAAGAGCATTGAAAGAATACACCACCCTGTTTCCGGAATTCAGAATCAGAATTGAAACAAAATACAGTACAATCAATAACAGAAATTTCAAAATAAACGACATTCTAAAAGTGTCTAAAATAGAACCAATCCCAGCAAACATAGCCGAGCAAATTGATATCTGACAAATATATAATATTATATTATATAAATAATTGGATACATGTTTTTTGCGACTGATTTGTGTTGTATGTTCATATTTTACATTATTTATTTCACTTTTGCGGTTTTTATTTTTATGCGTATTTATGTGATTTGAATTTATTTTCAAACTTATATAGATTAAAGCAAAGAAGCCAACTCCTGAAACAAAACAAAACGCTAGTGACCAAAAACCATATCTCGCAAAAAATGAAACTACTTCCTTCCCACTTGCAAGCCCAACACCAATCATTGCACCAACAATCGAAAGCGAAGTTGCAAGTGATTTTTTGAATATATTTTTCATATTAAACTATATGCAATTTTTGCAATCATTATCAATAAGAAATATTCCATTATCAACAAATATATTTTTACACATTAGAAAATGGTGGGACAATTTCTTATTTGTTAGAATAGTCAGTAATAGTTAAAATTTTATAAATAAAAAAGTATACATTTTTCATATAAATTCCTCACTCATCATTCTTAAATTTTTACACAAAAAAAACGAGGCATTTATAATGTTTGTTTGCAGTGTTACAATGGGTATGAATTTTTTACACAAAAAAAAATAGTGAGGCGACACCCACTATTTTTTTATAAATATCAAATCACAAATAATATTTGATTTTATTTATCAAAATAAATTATTCTTCCACAGTTCTCACATTCAATGAATCCTTTGTCTTTAAGCACAGACATTTTACCAGCAGAAATTTCCATTCGACATCCGCCACACTTATTTCCATTCACTGCACTTACAAAAACTGGGAAAACTTTACCTTCGGATTTTGAAAGATATTTTGCAAGAAGTTCTGGTTTTGTTTTCTTTTTCACAACTTCAAGTTCTGCTTTAAGTTTTGCAATTTCAGGCTCAACTTTTTCTTTTTCTTTGTTATAGTTTGCTTTATAAATGTCAAGATTGTGTTTTGCCTTTTTAGCATTGTTCATCAAATTTTCAACTTCTTTATTTATTGAAACAATCTTGTTTTGAAGTGCACCAATATGAGCGTCAAGATTTTCGGCAGTTGCAGAAAGTTTTGACAAAGTTGCGCCAAGCGATTCAGCGTTTGAGGCATCTGATTTTTCAACTTCTTTCACAAGAGTTTCAAGTTTGTTTATAAACTCATTATAAAGTGCCGTTGCTTGATTATATTGTTCTGTGATTGTTTTTGCAAGAGTTTCAAGTTTCACAAGTTTTGCTTGTCCGTCTTTAAGATATTGTTGCATTTCACCAGCATTTTTTCGGTTTGTGCTTGAACGAAGTTCACCCTCTAACTTTCTGAGTTTTGCATCAATTTCTTGATATTCAATTATTCCTTGCATTATAGTTCTCCTTCATATTTATTTTTCAAATTCAAGGCAAGATTCAAATCTCCTTGAACTTTTTTATTTTCAATTTTTTGATCAATTAGATTTTGTCTTTTTAAAATGTATTCATCAACAAAATCATAAAAATCTTGATTTTTGCAGTTTTGACAGTATTTTCCAAACAAAATTTGCGATTTTTGCAGTTTTTCAGTTTTATTGTTTTTGATTGCAACAATTGTAAAATAGAATTTTTTCTGATCTTTCACAATTTCGTCGCCAATTATTTCAAAACCATTTTCACTCAAAAACTCACGAAGTTCAGGTGCGTTTTGTGCCGGTTGAAAAATGAATTTTTGAATGTTTTTCAAATTTTGAGTTTTCAAAATTTTTATAATTTCTTGTCCGCCCATACCTGCAATAACCGCAACGTCAACTTCATTTTCTTTTATTGGTTCAAGCCCATTTCCAACTCTTGCTTCAATTTTATTTTCAAGACAAAAGCGTTTGGAAAGTTCAATGGTTTTTTGCAAACTTGGTTTGCTGATGTCAGTTGCAATAACTTTACTTGCACGATTTTGTTCAACAAGCATTTTTGTCAAAAAGCCATGATCAGCACCAATGTCTGCAACGCATTTTGCATTTTCAATTTTTTCAGCAATGCAAACAAGTCTTTTCTTTGCTCTCATTAGTCTGCAAGAAAATCCTTTAAACGTTTACTTCTTGATGGTTGACGAAGTTTTTTCAATGCCTTTGCTTCAATTTGTCTGATACGCTCTCTTGTAACATTGAACTCTTTTCCAACTTCTTCCAAGGTTCTTGGATGTCCATCATCAATGCCATAACGAAGCATGATAACTTTTTGTTCACGAGGTGTCAAAGAGTTGAGAACATCAAGAAGTTGTTCTTTAAGCATTAAGTTTGTTGCAGCCTCTGATGGGTTTGCAGCAGTTTCGTCTTGAAGAAATGTTCCAAGGTTGCTGTCTTCCTCTTCACCAACAGGTGTGTCAAGAGAAATTGTTTCTTGCGCAATTTTTTGGATTTCGCGAACCTTATCTTCGGTGATTCCCATTTCTTTTGCAATTTCTTCGGTTGTTGGTTCTCTTCCAAGAGA